>CALDUE010000054.1 GCA_937923485.1 uncultured Saprospiraceae bacterium | reverse complement strand
CAGCCGCTGCATTATTGGACGCCTTCGATAGCGCCTAGTGGCATGACCTTCGTGACATCCGATAAGTATGGAGACTGGAAAGGCAACCTGCTGGTTGGCTCGCTTCGGTACAAATACCTCAATCTGGTTCGCCTCGACGGCGAACGCGTAATCAGCGAAGAACCGCTAATGAAAAATATTGGCCGACTACGCTTTGTCACCGAGGGACCAGACGGATTTATTTATGTAGGTGTCGAAGATCCAGGCCGAGTACTGCGACTTCGCCCGCTGTAAGTTTATTGTTTCCATTCGCAAAGTGGAACGAAGATTGCCTACAATGTTATATGAATCGTAGAGCTGCTTTTCATACCTTTCTCGAAAGGTTAGACCAGTAGAAGTACTTTTCATACCTAAGTTAGTCTCATTTAGAGGACCTGCCTGAGAAGGGAGGTCCTTTTTTTTCTGGAGCAGTGCTGTACTGCAACCCTATAGACACTGACGCGTATGGTTAATCTGATACGCCATGTCTGATTTCACCATTCCACCCTACATTTTTACCTACCTGCCGATCGTAGCGATCGTCTTGGCAGTACTTGCGTTTGTGGCCATCACGCTGCCATTGGCGAAGAAGCCTATCGCAGGTACCACTTTGCGCAGACAAAGTATCATTGCCATCATCGCCGCTACAATCGCGATGTTCTACTCGGTAATGAGTGGTATTGAAATGGTCCTGACCGCAACAGTCCTTGCTGCTTTTATCGGCATCTACTACCAGAACCACCTGTTCCGCGCAAAAAGAGCGGAAGCAGTAGCTCGAGAAAAGAGAGTGGCGCGCGAAGCGCAGTTGGCTTCCTTTTTAGCAGAGGTTGACGAGGAGGCTAGCTCTTCTTAAAAGGGATCGCGTCATAGGTCACAGGACCAAGTTCGTAGCGTGCATCAGCAATGGAAGAATAGTAGGTCTCAGCGAGTTCCTCTTCTCCTAGTGCATCATATACTTCACCTATGGTCAGCGCCGCGGTAGGCTCATGCGTCTTGTCGATCACGTAGGTTTCGATTGTCTCTTTGGCCGCTTCTAATTGTCCATTTTTCAGCTGAGCCAAAGCCAAAAGTTGACGCGTTTCAGGAGTATCCCGATTTTCAAGTTCTTGCGTCGCGATAGCCAAAGCTTTTGCCGGATCTCGATCTGCATAGATTTCGATCAGGTAGGTATTGTACATCCCACCATAGTGCGGATTTTCCGCCTTAGCGATAAACTGGTCGTACAGTTTATTTGCGTTATCGGTTTGTCCTTCAGATTCGGCGATCTCCGCTTTTAACAAGTAGTAATCTGGAATATCATGAACGATAAGTAGGGAGTCCAGAATTCGATTAGCTTCTGCTGGATTGTTATCGTTTGAGTAAGCAATCCAAGCCAAGCCTTTCTTCGCATAGTGGTTGTCAGGCTCAAGAGCCAAGGCTTTTAAGAAGTGATCTCGTGATTTTTCAATCTGTCCATCGTGACCATAGAAGTCTGCAATATTGGTATAGGTCCAAATTTTAGAACTTTTATTATTAGACGATTCAGCAATGTCTCTAGCCCATTCTAAATGTTGAATGGCTTGGTCAAGATTACCTTGATAATCTTCCCATTTTGCTCGGCGAATTAAGTAGTCGAATTTATTTTTATCAATCTGAGCAAACAGGTGATCACCAGCTTTTTCGTACTCGCCGAGTTCCATTAAAACATCGAACATTACATAGTCTGTATCGATCTTTTTGGTTGGCAGACCTTCGAGGCGTTTCATGATCGCCTCTGCTTTTTTGAATTTATGCTGCGTGATATAAAGTCCAGCTAGGCTTCTTGCGAAACCATCTTTATCGTGTGCTGAAATATCAAAGGCTTTCAGGTATAACTTTTCAGCTTTCGCCAAATCTGTCACATCGCCAGTCTGTGCGAATAAAGCTTGGTAGGCTGCTGCTGTAGGCCCCAAATCGCCAACACCGCTGCTGTCTTTAGCGATGCGAGGATTCCAAAAAGCGAATTGCTCTTCTGCTTTCATCAATCCTGGGCGGTCATTATTTGATAGATACTGTTCGTATTGATTTTTGTCCAATACTGGAGCACTTACATCTGCTTGATTATCTCCGCAAGATGAAAGAATACCAAGGGCCAAGATTAAAAGGGTGGGGAGTTTCATAGAGTAGTTTTCGCAGTTCACAGGAAGGGTAAAATAGAAAAGAGGACGCCGAAGCGTCCTCTTTTCATGTCAGAGCTTTAGGAAAGCTCCAGGAAGGCTCTCAATTAGTTGAGTGGTGCCTCCATATACGGGAATGATGAGCTGAATTGGCGATCACCAACTCCTACACCGTCAGAGACTAGTTGTGGAGTTCCGTTGTTTCCGTCAAAACGTGCACCGCCCGGACCTCCGAAAAAGAGGATGAGTGAAACGTCAATGACGTCGTCAGTAAGGGCGCGTCCAGTCAAAGCTAGTGACTGTGATTCGAAGTACGTAGTTGTTCCTTCAGGAGCAACTTGTAGCGCATCAAAACTTGAAAGTACAGTCGTTAGCGTTGTGTCGCTTAGATTAAGCAAGTTCGTCTGATACGTTGCACCATATGCGTTGTGATACGCTGTAAGCGTATTCAAGAAGTCTGGTTGGAAAGCACCACGAGCGGTGGGGTTCTGAGCAGTTACGTTGTAATTGTTCTTCACCGCGTCGGATCCACCGAGTGCAGTTGTGATTCCAGGACGTCCCATAGCGTCTTCTTGCTGGAAAGTACCAGTAAGATCGAGTGTAGGTGTGACTGGATTCATGCCTTCATCATCTTCGTCACAAGAAGTGAATGCAATCGATCCTATGAAAGTCAAAGCTATGAGAGATAGCGTCTTCAGTGCCTTTGGGGCTGAGGTTGTGATAGTATTCATGGTATTATCTTCTTTTAGTTGTAACCCATACGTTGTATGCGTCAGGTAGTCCATTGATACCTACTGCGGCCGCAACGTGAGCTGGAGCATCTCCAAGGAGAGAGTTAGGTACTTCTACGACGATAGATAGCGTGTTGAAGTTGATGAAGAAATCACTCGCTTCAGCTGGTGGAAGGAAGCCATCAGGAACTACTGCTCCTGTCGCAACCATGTTGAAGCGGTTGAGGTCAAAGAAGAAAGGATCACGACGTGGTCCAGCGAACACTTGAATTCCATTATCTGTAGTACCAATAATCTGCTCAGTTGTAGATGAGATTGGCGTACCGAAGAATCCATCATTCGATGCGATTGTAGTTGTCGTACCAGGCGTTGTTACCGCTGTTGGTTCAGTAACGTACATCTGGCCATCCTGCGCGATTGCGTGGATAACAAGATCCTCCACAAAGTCACCAGTATTGTCAATATTGATTGACACTAAAACGTCTTCGTCAAAAGCTGCATCAGTAGTGGCTGATCCTGGAGTAAATGGACCTTGTAGATCGACTACAAAAACGGTGTTATCCGGGTCTTCGCCTTCGAAGGCGAAAAGGTCAGCGATGTCACTGCTAGTGCCCGCAACCGCCGGAGCGTCAACGTGGTCTGCAGCAATGAGGCCTATCGCCACTGCCACGCCTACAGAGGCGAAGGCTAGTATGCGGCCTAATTTTAAGTTTTTCATAAAAAGGGGTTCACGTTTTAGTGTGTGCGTAGATAACACGACTTAGCTAAGCACTTGTTCAACGTAAAAGCAAAGTAGTTTTATGAAACCACATCATTTATCACCTAAAGTGCTAATGAACAGCGCGTTGGGGAGCTTATTTAATTTCAATCTATTCGGAAGGCCAAGGATGCGAATAACACAATGACTAGTTAATGGACTAGCTCTAAGTTGAGCCTTGGCACCCAGAAATAGGGACTGCTATTGCATTAACTTGTCTGCGGCAGCTGTGCGATCCGCTGCACGTTTATCCTGACTTAGTTTAAAACGGCCAGAGATTGAATTGATATTGATTCTGAAACCAACTATTTGCGGGAGTAAAGCCGCTATCCGTGGATCGTCAGCCTGCAAATCCCAATTGCCTTCTGGCTCCATTGCGCGCACTAATTCATGAATATCCATTTGCACTGCAGCGAGGTCCACAATGCGCCGTAATGTTCCTGAGACGAAAACCTGCTTGTAATTATAGGTCGGGAGCTGTTTGGTCGTGTAGTCTGTCGGCGAGATGTAGGCGTTCGGGCCGTGGAAAATTGCGAGTACCTCTCTGCCATCTTGGATCAGGTCTGCAGCAGGATTGTTTGCGTCTAGGTGACCGAGTAGTTGTAGGGTGTCTGCTTTCGCCAAAACCAGTGGCAGGGGTGTGGCAAGTGGTTGATCTCCATCTGCCACTATAAAAGTTGCCAGAGGCTGTTCACGCATCAATTGAAGCTGAGCCTCTCGGTTCGGCTCGTTATAGTGGGGTGGGGGATAAGACGAAGACATACTCAAATGTACATAGCGTGGCTGCTTGCGCTTGCTGTGATTTATCTGGTATTCGTCAGGTCAAAAATACTAGGCGCTTCAATGAGATAACTTTAGAACTGTTCCTAAATTCACTATCAGTAAATCCTCCACGGGTCTACCGCTGATCAATTCCTCAAGTTGTATTGCGATCTTCGCTTTTGAGGGAAGGACAATTTAGTTCGCCTGTATCAAGTGTGTTTGTTTCCTTGTGCAGCAGCCAAGAGACTACCGGGAACACCGAAAGCAAAATCTGCGACAATGACGAACAAAGCAATCTTTCTATTTCTCAGCATCAGCGTCTTACTCATGGTCTCTTGCGGGGAGGAAACCCAATCGAATACCACTTCTTCTTCTTCGGCTCTTGCCAAAACCACAAAAAGCATCGCGCTAGACCTTCAAGAGGCCGACCGACTCAGTGCTTTACCACTTGGCTGCATTCAAACTCCGCTTCCCTACAAGTCAGGAGTCGTCATCGCCAAAGAAAGCGATCTGGTCATGCCGATAGAACACCATCCTGCCTTCTACGGGTGCTTCGATTGGCACTCGGCTGTACACGGACACTGGTCATTGGTCTATCTACTAAAGAATTTCCCAGACCTCGCCAACAAGGAGGAAGCGATGCGAATGTTAGATGAAAATCTCACCGCTGAAAAGATTGAAAAAGAGGTGGCTTATTTCTCGCTAAACCGAGAAAGCAAATCCTTCGAACGGACCTACGGCTGGGCTTGGTTGCTTAAGCTTCAAGAAGAGCTTTACACTTGGGATACCCCACAGGCTAAGAAGTGGTACAACAACCTCAAGCCGCTCGAAGAATACATCTCAGCAGCCTACATCGAGTACCTACCCAAGCTAGCATATCCCATCCGAGTAGGCACGCACTCGAACACTGCTTTTGGGATAAGCTTCGCGTATGACTATGCCTTGGCTACAGAAAACGCAGCATTAGCAAGTGCTATTAAAAAAGCTGCGATTCGTTTCTACAGCAACGATAAAGATTGTCCCATCAGTTGGGAGCCGAGCGGCTATGATTTTCTCTCTCCTTGTCTGCAAGAAATTGACATCATGCGCAAGGTGCTTTCGAAGGAGGAGTTTGAAAAGTGGTCTGTCGAATTTTTACCTCCGCTGTTTGATCAAAGTATGCAACTCGCCCCTGGTCAAGTTCGCGACCGTTCCGATGGGCACCTTGTCCACCTAGACGGCGTCAATTTCTCAAGAGCGTGGTGTCTCTACCCCTTGAAGGACAATACCCTTGCATACAATTTAGCGACCGAACATTTAGATTATTCGCTTTCCAAAATCACAGATGGAGACTATGCTGGACAGCATTGGCTAGCATCGTTTGCCTTGTATGCGTTTAAGACGAAGCGGGAAGCTGGGGAGTGAGGGATTATAGTACAAGGCACCATCTTGAAGAGCGTCCCTAATGAGCGTCACGTAATTATCAATTATCAATTACCTAATACTCCCCCTAGCCCTGCGCATCCGCATCTGCTTACCTCAATCCCAAGTGGCGGTGAGTTGAAGTCGCAAGGCTGGTTTAAACAAAGAGTTTCGTAGGGCGAAGGAACTTATTGTGAGTTCTACAATTCGAGGGGACGTTTTGGTTTAATACTTTTCTTCAGTATCATTTAACCACCGTCACATCCCCTTTCTCCAATCTTTCTTCACCCAGCGCATTACGCACTATTGCGACCCAAGCGAAGACGCCAGGATTGACAGCTTCGTTTTGGAATGTCCCGTCCCAGGTTTCGATTAGCCCGTTAGCGTTTCGAGCACATGGACAAACGCCTCTGTAAACCTGTGAACCCCAACGGTTGAAAATAGATAACTCCAAGAGTTCAAATCCATCAGGTAGGGCGATTTCAAAGAAGTCATTGATACCATCGCCGTTTGGAGAGAAGGCGGTTGGGGTTTCAAAAGTTGTAGCCTCCTGTAACTCCCGATTGATGGTAAGGAAGGCCGATTGAGTGCAGGGAGCTTCTCCGATTTCAACATCTAGCCTTCCGGCAAAACCTGAGCTGATTTCCACCGTTGGACAGTTGTCGCAATCCACAGCGCTAGGTGGCTGCCAAGTAAAATCGAATGCGGCAAGGCTGTCGAGATTGAGCGAAAATCCAGCTTGTGGAACTAAGGTGGTATCGGGAGGCAAAAGGACCGAAGGTGGTGTTGGTGTAATGACCACATCGATAGTGCTGGTCGAGTCACAACCCTGAACACTCGAAAGGGTCTGCGAATAACTGTCTGATCTAACTACCCATTCATCATGCACAAATGCCGAGTCGCAAGCAGCTACAATTGCAGATGTGCTCACCGATTGTTTTAGCGAAAGCTGAACGGTGTGAATGGAATCACAACCTTGAATACTTTGAAAGGTCTGGGAGAAATCACCGCTCGAAAATTGCCACTGCCCTGCCACGAAAGCAGAATCACAAGCACTGATTTGCTCAGACGAAAGGAGTTGACTACTAACGTTAACGGTGATGGTACTCGTCGAATCACAACCTTGTGCACTCGTAAAACTCGCAGGATATTCACCTGAAGTTGTGACCCAATTGTCATGCACAAATGCCGAGTCGCATGCGGAAATAGCAGAAGTAGTTGCCACCGATTGCGAAAGCGTTAGCTGTACATTGCTAGTTGAATCGCATCCTTGTAAATTTTGAAAGGTTTGCGTATAGTCATCAGATGTAAACTGCCATTGGCCGTGTATAAGTGCCGAGTCGCATGCTGTAAGCTGATCATTTGAGAAGACAGGTGTACACATATTCTCACAGCCCTCTACATAAATCCAAAAGGTATCTCGATAGGTGCGACACGTATGGTCATTTGCCATGGCGAGGTAGCGGACCTGCGGGAAGCTTGTAGCGGTATCAAAGCTGAGAGTTAGTTCTGACCCTGTACGTGTCATCTCTATTCCTGGCCCTGGCGTTGCCGTTACGAGTGCTAGTTCCTGATAGCAATTTTCTACCAGTCGATAGTTGAGTGTGTCGCCGCATTGCACGATGTTTTCGCCGCGTAGGCGGGGTGTACGGAGTTCTGGGAGGGAGACAGGGATCGAAGGGAGCGTGAGAGACAGAGAAGCAGCAACGGCTGGTAATAATCCTTTGTACTCAGCGCCGCCTGGCCTAATTAAATTTCCTCCTTGGTCTTTTGCAAGCCATTGGTCTGGTGAATCTATGTATCCTAACTGAATTGTTCGAACACCAGCATCGTTATTCGGGCCAGTATAGATGCGGGCATCAGGGCCTTTAGTAACGCCTAGTCTTGCAAATCCTTCTGGAATTAAACCTTCATTGATCCAGCTACCTCCTTGAAGAGGTGTCTTCCAGCGACCTAGTGAATCTATATCAGACGATGTTACCCCACTTGTATTGTGAGCTGTATTTGCGTAGAGATAATTTCCGCTTGGCGAAAAGGCTAAGCCACCTGGTTCACATAAACTATCCAGTCTGATGAAATTTCGGGCTTCACCAGTAGAACAGTCAAACTCTGCTGAATAAATTTCGCCATAGCTAGGTGAAGGGAACCCAGAAGAATCAATAACAGAATACGCGACTTTTGAACCATCTGGTGAGAAAGCGAAACATCCAACGTCTGAAGATTTGTACCCCCAATTTTCAAGCCCACCAGCAGAAAAAATAGCTGGTCGCAAGCCATTTGGGCTGAGTTGGTACACTAAAATGCCGGAAGGTGAATGAACACGGGTGCCTACCCACCAACTTTCCTCATCGGGGTGTCGCATAGCAGCCCATGCTTCGGTGGCGTGTCCATGTAGTACCGAGTCTTGTACCAGTATAGTATCATTAGCAAAGTCATAGCGAGCATACCAAGCGGGCATGTTTTTTTGGAAAGGAATGTGCCAATTAGCATTGCCAGCGAAAGCCATTCCATAAAAAACATGTACAATATTTGTATCTACTGGGTCGGGTAATAGTAAATGCTGAAAATAATTAGGGCCATTTAAAATTCCAACACTTTGAAAAGGATAACCTCCTATCAAGGGAGTTTTATCAGCCAAAAAATCTAGCGTTCGTCCATCAATTAGATATAGCCCTTCAAAATATACTTTAGGTTTTCCGTTGGCATAGGCCACCATGCTGATGTTTTCTCTATTGCCTCCAGCGTTTTCTATGCCTTCTTTTACGAAGGTTGCAGGTGAACCATCTTGAATAGCTTGGGTAAAGTCGATATGCGTGCCTTCAAGGCCAAGTCGTTCATTATAAAAGTTGCCCGCAGGGTCACGAACATTGAAGGAATCATACCTAGGAAAATCCCATCGCGTGGGAATCGGCATGGTGTCACATTGGGCATGCAGCTGTATTACAGCACATAATACCAGAAAGCATAGAGCTATTAGCTTGATTGCCATGAGTTTATCCACAACCAAACACTTGGATTTGGCTAGCTGAGGGGGGGGTAACCTTTATTTGGTACATCGGGAACGCTCTACACACAGTCCCAATATAAGGCAAAATTGATAATCCAACGGAGCTGCTGATACTAACTGTAATCAAACTCAATTCTTATGTACCTCCGGACTATTTGCCGGGCCACTTGTCTGTTCTTATTCTTAATTTTCTCAGAACAGCTTCTAGCCCAAGCACCAATACTAATTGGTGATACCTTAGTTTGCATTGGCCAGACCAATTCTTACGAAATAATCAATCCTCCTTCTGGCGGTGTAGATTGGGATAATAGTCTCTTCCCAACAGCCAATGTAATTTTCATCGACACTAATCACATTTCATTTGTTTGGCGCGAGCATGGAAGTTTTATACTGACTGCCGTTGACAGACAAGGCGTATCGTACACGCTTCCAATCACCATTGCCGCAACACCTTCAATTGAAGTATTTTCACCCGCAGCAATTGAATGTGCTGACGACAATACAGGAAAGTCCGTAGCTCAAGCATTCTGTTTGGGCGATACGGTATCCTTTTTCGTTTCACCATTTGCTGTAGGAGATGTAGTAGATTGGAATCTTTCAAATACTGTCTATGAAATAAGTAGGGCTGCTGATTCTGTTTGCGTTGTGTTTTCGAGCGCCGGTAGTTTTACAATTGAAGCAACAGTGACTTCATCGGCTGGCTGCACAGATGCGTATTTGTATGAAGGTGAGGTGCTAGAAATACCAAATACTGAAATAGCAACGGCTACCCATGGTATTCAAGATACTTTTAGAATTTGTCGAAATCAGACTTTGGATTTTAGCTACTTGGATCCAGCGGGTGGCCCATATTTTCCAAGGTGGCAATTATCAACTGGTGAGATAGAAACGCAGGAGTCCTTTTCATATATGTTCTCGGATGCTAACATTTACAATCTCATTTTGTACTTACAAAATGGTTGTGGCTGTGAACGAGCCGTAGATACAGTTACCGTCCTTGTTGATCCAGGAGAACAATTTGAAATTCTCTGTCCAGATGTAGTGTGCAGCGGACAAACTGCGACCTACACTATCGACTTGACGCAAGGGCAAGGTGTGAGCTGTCAGCAAGTCACCTGGGATGCAAGTCCATACGGCACTATTTCAGGTTCGGGGACGAGTGTGTCTATCTCTTGGGCTAATGTAACCTCGACAACAATCGGTCAAGTAGTTATAACTCCAGACACAAGTTGTGGAGGGTGCAGCTTGCCTACCATTATTGATGTGCCAATAATCGGCACAGATGCAAATATTACTTTGGACCCAGTTAACTGTCATACTGGAGTTAATGTAATTTCAGTTCCTGATCTGCAAGGTGTAAGCTATAGTTGGTCTATTGTTGAAGAAATTCCTGTAGGCAACATAGTTGCTCATACTGGGGTAAATGCTGCATCCAGCACTGTGGTATTGGGAACAACCGGTACAGCGAGTGTGCGTGTCGAGATGGACTTTAATAACGGAGCTTGTACAGCCCGCGATACAGTTGAACTTGTACGATCACCTCAACTTTTTCTCAGTAATCCGTATTGTTTGGGCGATAGCATATTTTTAATAGGCAATCCTGTATATACTGGCGCTGGTTCATTTGACTACAGTTATGGTAATAATAACTCGGCAACGGCCAACTATACTACGCTGCCAGCTTATGTAGGAGACGCAATCAATGGAATTAACGAAGTACTAATTTCTAATGTGACCATAGAAGGTGTTTCTACAAACCAATGTGACATCGCACTCGAAGTGGATATTGTCGTCCCTCCTCCGATAACTCAGTTGATTGGTCCCGATGTAATTTGTGCTGGAGGCGAATATCAATACGGAGCAGACCCCTCTTTACCTGGAATTATACATTGGGATATAGTGGGTGGATCGTTTCAAAACGGAACATCTACAACTACTGGACAAACCATTCTTGCAAGCTGGGATATGAATGGGCCATACGAGTTGTCTGCGAGAAGATTTTTCAACGGCTGCTTTAGCGATTCGGTATCGATCTCCCCGATGGCGATTATTAATCCTCAGGCTTTTATTGTAGGTGATACAACTCCATGTGCGGATGCAGGGGTAAGGCAAATCTACCAAGTGGTATGCGGTACTATGAATCCTTGCATGGCTGGACAAAACTATGAGTGGAGTATAGACCCCGCATTTGGTAGCGTAGTAAGCGGGCAAAACTCGGCTACAGTCGAAGTACTGTGGCATATTCCTGCCTCTGGGATTCCAAATACTGCTATTCAGGTCAGCTATAGCTTATGTGGTCAGGATTATGACGCATCTCTTCCTATTGTTTTACAGTTTCCTTCAGAGGTAGAAGTAACTGGGACGAGCGTAGGCTGTGCTGGTGACGTGTTTGTTTTTGAGGTTGATTCAAATAGTAATTTGGCCGTGTCATCTGTTGAGTGGGTAATTGTAGATCAGGTCGGTCAGACTTATACAGTTGTGTTTACAGGTCCAACAGCAACTACGCTTAGTGCGAATACGGCATTGCTTCAACCTGAAATAGCACCTGGTTTTGCCAGAGTTACAGCTCGTGTGACGTACAGTAATGGTTGTACGATCGAGGATGTTGGAAGTCATGACTTTGAAATTCTCTTAAACCCTGAGCCACAGGTAAGTGTCATAAGCAATGATGATGCATGTGATGAAAATGGGAATCCAATCCCAACTGAAGTGACTTTTGTAACAAGTACCTCAGGTGGAGCTTCAGATGTATTTTTTGTCTGGGAAAGAATATGTTTTTCAGATGGAATTGGTGTAACGGATACCGTGGCAAGTGGCTTAGGTGTTGGAAGTATTAACGTCCTTGTTAGCCCTACTAAACCTTGCTGCTATCAGGTACGTACCTCGCGCGACTATGTCCGAAAAGGTCAGCATTATGTCTGTGAGCGTGTGAGTGCATGCGAGAGTTTTCTCTGGAATTGTGATGCCAATTGTGGTGGGTATTGTCCTGAGATAGTATTAATCGATAATACCGCGCCAAGTGGAGATCTGATGCCCACTTGTGGCCGAGTGGATTTAAGGGCTAATACTTTCGACTGTGAGGGTAATGTGATAAACATTCAGACTGAGCAACCTACTTTTGGCTCTTGGACGGTGAGCCCGACACCTGACCCATTACTGGCGATTGAACCAGGGGCATCGATTGATCCTGTAGGAATAGACGGTTTTTCAAATAGAGTAGTTACCTTCGAGACCTTTACCAAACCTCTAGTTTATACGTTTGAGTATTATCTTGAAAAAGATAATGCAACACCAGCTCCGAAATGCGGAGGGGATCAGGAACAGGTAGAAATAACACTTGTTCCTCACATGGGATACGTAGCGCGGTGTAATGCCACAGATGATGATGTCTATCAACTTCAGCTACAAGACGTAACGGATGTCATAGACTCAGCTACTATTATTAATTACCAGTGGACGATTAGTGACATCAATGGTCAAATCGCGCAAAGTAGTCTTGCAAACGACTTCGTAAATATCCCCGCACGAGCTCAGAGTTATGATATTGAAATTTGTTTACAGCCAACAGCTAATCAAGTTTGGGTAAATCAAGGAGCTCCTTACAGCTGTCAAGTTTGTGAAACCCTTACAATACCAGGGAGGCCAATAAGTGACTTTAGCGTCGCTGCAAGTGGGGTTTGTGCTGGTACGGCTTTTCAATTTACGTATACCAATCCACAAGATCCTGGCAGTACATTTTTCTGGGACTTTGGGGATAGCACGTACAGTTATCAGGCCAATCCTACTAAGGTTTATGCAGAAACAGATACACTTATTGCAACGCTTGTACATACGAATTCATTAGGTTGCACATCTACAACTCGAAGGGCAGTTTTAATTAGAGCTGATAACCTTTCGGGAACGTTAGAGGTAGATTTGAATGAGCCATGTGAAGTATCAGCAACCTTAGCTTTTGTTAGGGACCCTTCAACTAATCGAGTGCCTCCATATATTTACGATTGGAGTCCAGTGGTGACTGCAGGGAATTCAATGGCCATTGATGTTGATGCGAGTGGTGTCTATAGCGTGAGCGTAGTTGATGGTAATGGTTGTCTATTTGAAGCTGCACCTGTCGGTGTAAACTTGAATGAAGCCTTTTATGGTGATATAGAAATTGAATCGCCATTGTGCTTTACAAGTGGGGATGTCAACTTCACTTTTGCAGGATCAGATGACTACGAATACATCTATCAGATCAATGGGTCTACTAGAGGGGCTGCGTTTGCGAATTCAAACAACTCCTTCCTTAGATCGATAGCAGGGGCTGGTACAAATAGGCTTACAATACTTGCAAGATCTCTCTCAGCTAATGGAACCATTCAGATATGTGATTCACTTAATGTTGAATTTATTCTCAATGCCCCTCCTGCACCACCAGTAATAGAGCTTGTTGAAGTTACTTGTGAACCCTCATGGAGTGTGACTTATCAGACCGTTGATGGGAGTGTTGTGTCATGGATTGGCAGTGGTTCGACACTTGGGATAGGCGCTAGTATTACCGTATATAGTAATTTGGGAGGTAGCACAATTAGTGCTCTTAGATCGGGTTTTAGTTGCCCTTCTGAACAGAGTAACTTTTTAATGGTACCTCAAAGCCCAGAGGCAAACATCGTGACTGGTTGTTATGCTGATTGTGATGACCGTCCACTCGAATTAGAAGAATTATCGAGAGGAAATTATTCCTACTGGGAGTGGATTTTTATTCCTGATGGCTCATCAAATCCGGCAAGCTGTACGGCTCCTGGGCCTGGAACTGGCCAAGTAGATCCTTGGCCTAACTACTACGATAATTGTGGAAACGGTACTTATCTATTGCGTACAGCACAGGTGTTACCAAATGGCGATACATGCTTTTCTGAAACAGATGAACTCTGTATTATTTGCACGGATTCGATTAGCTGTGAAGGGCCAACTTGGATAGCTCAAAACATAGTGTGTCAAGCTTCACCTGTTGCTGGTTTTGAACTTTACTACATTAACTTTCATGCTTTTAAGAATACGGGCGACGCTGGCATTCAGCCTTGTGTTGATGGAATAATTGTTGATGGGGCTGAATTTGGAAGTGAATTGTATCTAACTGAAGGAAATAACGCTTTCAACTTAGAGTCAACAATACTTATTCCTCATGGCAATACCGTTGATGACGTTTGTATTTATATACCGTACGTTCAGGCAGGTGACGCTTGTAGTTCCAACAGTTATTGCATAACTGAAGTATTTTGTTTAGCAGGGGCTATTATTGAAGCCTCTGACCAGTGTGAAAAGGAATCATGCAATGACTTACCAGCTATAGGAAATATCACATTCGATTGTCCTGGAGGCCAAGGTAATTCTGCCGTAGTGGGTGTTACTATCACAGACATTGTGTTTCAGGTGCCGCAAGGCTGCACAGGCTTTAAAGCCAAATTATATGGAGGAACTGGACAGTCTAGCGATTTAAATCCTGGAGGGGAACGGTATAACTTGGATGGAGTGCTTGATGCCGCGGCTGGAACGTTCACGATCGATGAGATTGGTTATAATTTAATTGTCCATCAGGGAGCACGATTAGCATGCCTTCGATTTGAAATCAGTTGTGGAGGAGATGACCTCGATTGCGCTTCATCTATATGCTATGAACTTCCGGTAGATTGCACTCCAGATGATTTGCCGGATTTTGTACCAGAGGTTTCTTGTAATGGTCAAAGTGATGGAATGAATCTTTATAATGCATACATCCCATTCGGCGAACAAGCTCCAGAAGGAGAAGATGGTTGGACAGTTATTAGTAGTACTTTTGGAATATCAACGGAACTATCAGAAGCCCAAGAATCTTTTGCGTCAATAGAAATCTCTGCACCCGCAGGGCTTGTAGGTAGTTGGATACTTTTTGGTGACCCTAGTCTTGAGCGTGAAGAGTTTGTCATATCAGATCTTTCAGAAAAGGAGTCGAAGTCAATTTTGCTACCTACAGAAGGGGATATCATCCGCTACATTCGCTTCCCAGACTGTAATGGCATGCAATCTCGATCGGCATGGACCTCGAAATCAGCTAGCGGAGAACATGTATCGTCACCGTCGATTAAGGTCGCTCCAAACCCTGCCGCAGATAGAATTACACTTACAGGTGTTTTTCCAAAAGGTGGTAGGCTTAATTGGCAAAGCCTACAGATCATCAGCATTGACGGCAAGCAGCAAAGTGCGGCTTCCATAGTCCAGTCAGATGATCGCGGAGAGTTATTGCTTGAAACCTTAGCTCCAGGCTGGTACGCCGTTTCAATTCTCACAGAGAGTGGAGTGCGACTTCAAGCTTATTTTATCAAACAGTAATGCAGTATTAAGCATTATTAATTGAGGGGCGTCGATGCAAATCATCGGCGCCCCTTATTTTGCATTGGAACTCCGCCTACGTGCGGGCCAAAAGCCTCTACTTAATCTCGAAGAGCTAAAGCACTCGCTCGCAAAAAGAGGTACCCATCGGCACCACTTTTTGATACTCGGATATGCGCTTAGCCTCAAGCTCTTTTTGATCTCCATTGTAAATTATGGCCTGTCATACAACTTCCTAAAAGCGGCGCCGCAGGCTTTTCACGCCGTAGGTGCTATGTGGAATTCCAAACTTTTCAGCCATTTTTTTGAAGAAAAAGCTGATCTAGGTTACTTTTATGATTCTAAGACGCCCTCCAAGTGAGGTGCAGTCACTGCAGGCTGATCTTCGGATTGGCCTGCTCTTTTTTTAGCCTTCTGCTCAAGTAGTTCCCGCTCATAGTGTGGATTATAATCCGTCTCGTTTTTGATCATTGCATAGGCAACAATCAGCATTTTCCTCATCGTTGCGGTTATCGACTTTTTGTGTTTTCCATGCATCTTTTTTTGTCGGTCGTGATGGATTTTAAAGATACCGTGCTTGCGAGCAGTAAGAGCAGGCATGAATAAGCCTCCACGTATATGCTTGTTTCCTTTTTTAGAGATGTGCGTGCGGGCATCTATGGATGTGCCCGACTGTTTGTACACCACATCAAGTCCGCAGTATTTAATCAGCTGATTCCTTGTCTTGAACAGAGCAAACCCATCGGTCTCAGCAAGAACTAAACAGGCAGTCAAGCTACCGAAGCCAGGGATGGTGGTAAGTCGATCAACAGCTTTGGCGAACTTTTTGTCCTCCTTGACCAATTCACCAATTTGAGCTTCAATTTCATCAATTTGCTCATTGATGAATTTGATGAGACTATTCATACGCCTGACTGTTTGATGTAGCGTATTTCTGGCGTGCTTGACCGCGTGACGTTGATTTTTAATACACGTTCTTTCATCTATAAGTCCCTGACGTTCACGAGTAAGTGACTTTAGCTGTAAGCTCTTTTTGGAGAACGGTAGCCATTGGTCGAGCTTACGTTCTAGGCCCATCTGCGCCAAAATGCGTGAGTCAGCACGGTCCGTTTTACTATGCTCGTTGAGGCTTTTAGCAAAATTGCATGAAGTGTTGGGTAGGATAACCGATACGCATCTTTTGGCCTCATATAGGTCGTAAGCTAAATGCTCGTGATACACGCCGGTGGCTTCTAGCACAATCCAAGGATTGGCCTCCTTGCCGATCTGGTCAGCATGAGTTTCACATTTCACATCGATCCAGGATTGAAACGCTTTAATGCCAGAGCAAGAGTTGTCAAATTTGCGAGCCCCGAGTTTGAGTTCAATGTCATCGGTCAAGTTGTGGCCAGCAAAATAGGCGTGAAAATCGTCTTTAGAGACGTCCACACCAATACATAATTTGATGAGTCTTTCCATTATCAAATAGACAGATTAAAAGGTGAAAAATATCGAAAACCTCCTACGTCTTGCCTCGCATCTTACGGTGTCTGCACCGGATGATTTATCCGCGCGACTAAAGTGCTATTGTGACTCTAGAAGCCTCCTAACCCTGAGTCTTAAACCTGCGGCAGTGTCTACAGCTCGAAAGCGTGACTTAGGCATCCTGAAGTACTCTGAGTTAGAAGTAACTTACCTAATTTGTTGCCGCTAAACAACCTTTTCAGTAAGCTGATGCTAACGTACGAGGCTCCCTAACGCCGTAGGCCACCCCCTACCAACTCGCCCCACTACCGCCGCCGCCAGAACTTCCGCCCCCAAAAGAGCTGCCGCCACCACCACCGCCAGAAGAGAATCCACCGCCTCCACTCGAACTTGACTTCCGAGGGATGGTCTTGATTTCTTTCTTCTGATAATGACAGGCCTTGCATGTGTAAGTGACCTCGCGTTTTCCTGATCGAGAAGTTGTAGCTCGCGAAATGATTCGAGACTTCGTTTGCTTATAGGTTTTGTAGTCACAGGATGGACAGGCACTGTATCCCGTCATTCTCTTCGCATACGGCAGGACGAGCACCTCCGATCGGTTTTTACTGATCCAGACGTCATGGTCTATAGAACCAACCTCTTCTTCAATGACATGACCGTGCTCCAGAAATTCATCCTCTTCTTTTTCGCTAAGTCGCCGCATAATCTCACCCGAACCCTTCGCATACCTCGGCATATTTCGAAGTCGCTGTAGATAGCGTGAGAGAATAGGGTAGGTCACAATGGCATACGGTAAAGGGAAAATGAAACACCAAATAAGGCTCTGCCACCAACGGACCCGGCGCCACTTGTCATGCAAGGTCTCTTTATTGAAATATACGGCCACGACCCAACTACTCAAGAGCAGGTGAAACAACAAATTGATCAGAAGGTAAATGGCTAAAATTGGATTTAGCCCCCACCAAGAATTATCTCGCTGGTTACCACGCGGGACGTGATCACTATATGAAGTATTTGAATAGTCTGGCGTGAGATCCGTGTAGAGTTCATCGTGACTACCAAACATGGTTTCAAGTGGATCCATGAACGCATCATACTCAACACTAGGGATCGAGTCAAGACCTTTGGTCCCTCGATAGATGAGGTCGATAGCACGCACGGTTGCGAGTACCGCAGATCCCCGTTCGCCTCTTTTCATGTATGGGATAAACTCATTGGTAAGGACTCGCTTAGCTAAGGCATCGGTAAGAATGGATTCCATGCCGTAGCCCGTTTCGATCTCTGCACGACGCTGATCCTCGACAACGAGCAGGAGGTAACCTTCGTCGCTACCAGCATGTCCAATGCCCCACTGCTGGAAAAGCGCTACTGCAAAATCCTTCGGATTGTC
Source organism: uncultured Saprospiraceae bacterium (assembly GCA_937923485.1). GTDB lineage: Bacteria > Bacteroidota > Bacteroidia > Chitinophagales > Saprospiraceae > CALDTK01. The sequence goes on along the minus strand of CALDUE010000054.1, from coordinate 22,612 downwards.
ATCTCCAATCGTAGGGAGAAAAGCAACGGCCCCTTGCGCATTTGTTTCCTTATCGAGCAGATGTAAAAGTCCATTCGCTGCCTGACGAGAATATGCATCCATGCGCCCAGCAGGATCATAAATAAAACTGTTGCTCGCTTTGAGTGGGTCTGGAATTTTTGCCAAGGTCTCGGCGCGCTGAGACCAACTAAGGGAAACTGAAAGAAGCAAGATGGTGAGCAGAGCAAAGCGCATAAGGGGAAGGTAGCGCATGCGACAGAACTGTCAGTTCGGCCGCGAGTGTTAATGAGAGTACGGATTAAGGATACCTATTTTTCCATTTGAACAGATAGAACTGACAGTTCGTCGAGCTATAAAAACTAACAGCTCGCTGCGCCCCAAACGCCCATCCCTACTAGCATCTCACGTCCTAAATCCCACATCTCACGTCCCGAAATAAACGTTTATAAACACTTCCTTACGTAAGGAAGCACTTATCGTACAGCTATAGCTTTTCGAAGCCCCCATGTTTGCATCGTCAACGACAGACAGCGTCGCCTTCCGCGGCACAGCCTGCCTTCGACATCACATGCATTCATCACCGTCTCTATCACTAGAGGCATACATACACACCGGAACTCGTCAGTACATCAAAACACATTCGTACTGGCATCCACAACACCTTTTTATTATGATCAGCAACAACATCACCCTCATCGGAAACCTAGGCTCAGACATCAAAGTGAATGAGTTTGCCAGCGACAAGCGAGTAGGAAAAGTTGGCCTCGCTTACTCTTCAATGTATACCAACAAAAAAGGTGAGCGCGAAGAAAAAACAGACTGGTTCAACCTTACCATTTGGAACAAGACCTGTGAGCGAATGGCTGCTCAAGTAGGTAAAGGAAGCCGTGTCCTCATCGAAGGTAGACTGACGACCAATTCTTATGAGAACAAGGAAGGTCAGCAAATCAAGACTGTCGAAATCATCGTCAACAGCTTCCAAAAAATTGAGCGCCCTGAAAAGGTCGTGAGCACTCCTGCCGACACATCTGAGGAGGCACTAGCTTTCTAAGCCAGACGCTTAATCAAAAACGATTCATTGTTTCAGCACACAAATCACCTGAGAATCGAAACGTGTGTTGGATCATACATGCCGCCCTTTTGCACTAGCAGGGGGCGGCTTTTGTATTTCTTGCAGGTACTGGTGCAGCTTTCGCCAAAACTCCTCAAGTTTGTGTCGTGCATTCCAATCGTCTCACCTATCGCCGCCTCGCATTTCACGACGCACCTTTTCTGATTGAACTCCTCAATTCGAAAGCTTGGCTCGACAATATTGGAGATCGTGGAGTTTATAATATCGAGCAAGCCGAAACATATCTTCGAGAGCGTATTTACCCAACTTGCGATAAGCCATGGAGCGGTCCATACCTGATGCATCTCAAAAAGACCAATGAGCCCATCGGCACAATCGGAATTTACGCTCGACCAGGTCTCGATATTCCAGATATTGGTTTTGCGCTCTTGCCACAATTTTTCAGAAAAGGCTACGCTACCGAAGCGGCCAATTGGGCAATCGACTTAGCGAAAAAGCACAAGGTTCCAAAGCTTAGCGCAATCGCTTTACCCTCCAATGCGGCAAGTGTCAATTTGCTAAGGCAGTTGGACTTTGAACCGAAAGATATGGTGAAACTCCCCGATGACGAGGCAGACCTGCAGTACTTCGAGCGAAAACTATAAGGTGCTCAAAGTATTGCATACACACTTATATCTCAGCGTGTCCTGCGGTCCACCGACCCACAGGAAAATATGTCATAGCCCCTATAACTTCCCCATCCTCGAGCCATACCAGCTGAAAAATTCTCCATCTACCAAGCGCACGTCTGTATTTATGCAGATGGCTTTTAGCTCGGCGATATGCTGTTCCTTGAAAGGGAAGGGTTCGGATGAAAGGAGGATGTGCGCTGGCTTAAGGGCTCTGATCTTTTCAACTTCGAGGCTAGGGTAGCGCTGCTCGTTTTGGCAAAGGTTGTTGTAGCCAACAGCCTGCATCACGTTACTGATATAAGTATCACCACCAACGCTCATAAAGGGGTCTTTCCAGATGAAGTAGAGCGCCGTTCCCCGATTAGTGACTGTATGCTCAGCTAAAGAACGAGCATTCGCGGCATTGATCTCTTTGGCAATTGCTTGTGCTCCAAAGAGCTCGCCGAGTAGCATATTCATTTCTGCTCCACTTTTGAGATCAACGACGTCGCTCACCCAAACGGGGCAACGCTCTTGCAACGCCTCAACTTGTTCTTTGACGTTCTCTTCTTTACTCGCAATGATAAGGTCTGGCGAAAGCGCTTCTACGGCCAATCGCTTTACGTTTTTGGTCCCGCCAATAATTGCGGTATCAGCTTTGAGGTCATTTGGATGGACGCAAAACTTCGTGCAACCCACTAAGTTTTGGTGCAAGCCTAAATCAACCAAAAGTTCAGTAATGCTAGGTACAAGCGATACTATTCTCTTCGGCATTTCTGCAAAACGATGTACGCGTCCCAGCTGGTCAACACTTTCAATCATCGCTTGGAAGTTTACCCATGAGTTTGAGTGCTGCGAGCTTTTTCTCACTCACATTCTCGTGCTTATACGGGCAATGTTTGCAGGCGTTACCACAACAGTATCCTCGCTTTTTATGGTAGACTTCGGTCATGACCATAAGCCCGCGCTCATCGAAGTAGTAGTCTTCTGATGGGGCCTGTGAATCGGAGGAGTTTGACAAAAGTAAGGAGGTGTTGTGTGCTAAGGACAACGGACAATTTAGCAATAGAGTTTTGAGAGGCAAAGCCAACTTGAGCAGAGCTCCCTTGTTGCGTGCTTGGCGCCCAGTCTAGCAACGCAGCGGTCTTGTAGTGAAGTGGTTAGTTGAAGTTCTTCAGACATTGAATAGAAGCACAAAGCGACCTTCGATTTGCGCAAAGGAGCAAAGGGCGAGACGCACATACAGGACGCGTAGGCGTTCAGGGGTGGGAATTTCACGCAGAGACGTCCTTCGGACTCGCAGAGGAGCTGAGACCGCAGAGTTCAAGACGCTCGTGCATCACGCGTTGGCCTTTATAGCGTGGCAACTTTGTTGCTTTTTAGACAAGCAACGAGAAGTGAGCACTGTACTTTTTTCCGAGATCCGAGATCCGAGATCCGAGATCCGAGATCCGAGATCCGAGATTAAATTGAACCGCAAAGCGACCTTCGGTCTTCGCAAAGAGGCAAAGGGCGAGACGTTTACTTAGGACGTGTAGGCATTAAAAGCGCAAAAATTCACCACAGAGGTCACATCATACACAGAGAAAAGGCGCTAAGCAGGATGGCAACTAGCGTTGTGAAATCCACTTTGTGTTCGGTGATCTCAGTGGTTGAATAGAGCCAATCCGATGAATAGTGACATCGTCAAAATTCAATCTAGTTAACGTCCCTAATGCATCCCACATCCCACATCCCAAATCTCACTTCCATCTTTAGTCCAGCAGTGAAATGGTCATTATACATTTTCCGAGATCCCACGTCCCACGTCCCACGTCCCACATCCCACGTCCCACGTCCCACGTCCCACGTCCCACATCCGATCCCGTGCGAAGCACGAGGACCCACGCGTCTCGACCCACGCGCTGAGCGGGGCTCCGCGCGGGGCATCCGACATCCCCTTAAAGCATATTCCCCGCCTCCCGATAAACAACAGCGGTAACTACCTGCCCAACAGACTGTAGCGTCTCCGCGCTTATGATATCCATGTTGTCGTTATGCGTGTGCCAGTGCGATCCAAACCCGCCATCTTTACCAATCGGCTTGTAAATGATATCGACCGTTGGCCAACCTGCGATGGTATTGATAAAGTAATGGTCGTCGGTGACGGGAGAAACCTCCGCGTCTACAAACCGCTCACCTTGACCCATTTTCTTAGCAAGGTTCCAGATTTTATTTTGATACTGACCCGCATAGTACTTGCTGTAGCCTTCGCGACCGAAAACAGCATCCTTCGCGCCGACCATATCGAGGAGCACGCCAAACTTTGGACTGTATCCCGATACATGCGGAGATTTTGCCCAATGCTGCGAACCGAGCGCCCAACTGTACGTGTCACTTTCATTGGAGTACTCTGGATTCCCGTTGTCTTCTAAGTCAAAAAAGACAAGGTCAACCCCCATCTCAGGAAATGGATTCTCATGAAGCAAACGAGCAATCTCAAGCAATGCACCTACACCCGAACCTCCATCGTCAGCACCGAGGATAGGTTCATTATAGCGCTTGGGATCTGCAAGCGGACTGTCTGCAATAGGACGTGTATCGTAGTGTGCCGAGAGAAAGACGCGCTTGGTTGAATCAGGGTTGTAACTGCCAATAATGTTGTAGCCAGTGACGCTGGTACCATCGTAAAACTTAGTCTTAAAATCTTGCACCGTCACTTTAGCACCGTATCGCTCTAGCGTAGAAGTGATGTACGCGCGTACCTGCTCGTGTGCTTTTGTGTTGGCGTAGCGAGGCCCCATCGCCACTTGCGCAGCAACGTGTGCATAGGCAGAATCTCCGCTAAATGCAGGGACAGGAATTGTACGCTTAACAAGCGGGACCTCGGGGACGGTAACAACCGCAGGAGGGGTCTTGACATCAGGTTTGCAGCCTATTACCGCTACACTGACAAGAAATAGAAGCGTGGATAAGAAGAGCGAAAAACGTTTCACAGAACGGGTTTTGGACGAGGTCGAGATAAAAGAGACGTATAACATCAGATGCTATGAGTCGATGCTAAGGTGCATCATTTAGGCTAGGCACGAAGCTTGTTTTAGCGTAAGCGTAAAATTTTGACGACTAAGGAGTCCTAATAACAGGATTTGTAGGTCGTAAGCGTTTATCAATAACGCCGAGCTAAACTAAATCCATTGCTGTGAAACTCGAATCCATCAACTCAGAACTTTTCAGCTGGAACCGTCGCCGCTTCATGCGTCAGATGCAAGATGATTCGATAGCAGTCTTCTTTAGCAATGACTTGGTTTCAAGTAATGGTGAAACCTACCATCGCTACCGTCAGCATCCAGACTTGTATTACTTGACTGGAATCAATCAACCAGAAACCGTGCTCGTGCTTGCACCAAAAACCGCTAAGCAAGGATTCGAAGAAGTGCTCTTTATTCGTCGTCCAGATACACGGGTAGCCAATCTTCGCGGACCAGGCATGGACCTACAGCAAGCAGCTCAGCTCTCAGGCATTCGACAGGTTTGTTTTCTTGATGAGTTGGACGATTGTCTGCACGAGCTCGTACTTCTTGCACGTCGCATCTACATCAATTCACGTGAAGATCGACACGCATACTCAGAAGCACCAGCGCGTGACTTACGTTTTGCCGAAAGGCTAATGCGACTCTACCCCGCACATAAATATCATAGAGCACAGCCGATTTTAAAGAAGATCGGCATGGTGAAAAGCGCTCCCGAGGTGGGACTCATCGGCGCAGCTATTGACTTGGCCTTCGCAGGCATGAGATCGGCAGCGAAAGAGATAAGACCTTCGCGTCAGGAACAGGAGGTGGAGGCAGCGATAAGCAGCGCCATCATTACGGGTGGTGCGCACGGTCTTTCGCATCCTATACGCGTAGCGAGTGGGGCAATGACCCTCTATCCTGAATATGATACGAATAGCAATGTACTCATGGACAAGACGCTTGTACAAGTCCAAGTTGGCGTTATGTATGCAGGTTATAATGCTTCTATTGCAAGAACATTCCCAGTGAATGGGAGCTTCACCGCAAGGCAACGCGCAGTCTACGATGCAGTCGAATCTTGCCTACAAACTGGAATGACAAGTCTGGTACCAGGGTCTAGTATTCCTGAGTGCGAGCGCCAGATTCGCAATCAATTAGAAGTAGCGCTCGAATCCTTTGATGTGATGACCGCACAGATCGGTGTTCACTTTCCGACAGAATGCTTCTCACACATCGGAAGAAACCTTAGAGACCCGCACGAAGCGTACGCGCCACTTCAGAGCGGAATGGTATTGAACTGTTCTCCAGCGATTTATCTTCCAAACGAAAACTTTGGGGTGTTGCTTCGCAACGTCATATTAGTTACCGACGAAGGGCCCGTAAATCTATCTGCTGCTATTGCAAGCTCAAGCGAGCATGTAGAGGAAATGCTGGGCGAGTTGGTGTAACGCACTGGCTAGTACGCATAGACCATCTGCCGCGTCGCAAGAATTTGGCCATCAACAACAAGTGAGTAGCTATAGGTGCCTCGTACAAAGTTGTGGTTGGAGAAGTCGTAGACTACTTCGTGTAGACCGGGACTCAAATCGATTGGTAGCTCGGTGAGCTTCCTGCCGTTGCGGTCGTGAACGACTAAGAGTCCACTGTTTGCAGCGAGCTGACGATTGACAAATACCCTCAGCAAGGTGGCTTCATCGAAAGGATTTGGATAATTTGGAAGAAGCTCAACGGCTTCATCTTCTACAATGCCTTCAGATGTGCTGCTTACGAGCACACGCACTGAACTTTCATGGTCGTACAAAGAGGGAATACCTCTATCGTCTACAAAAGCTACCGAAATTGACCAGCGGTCTGGACTCAAAATAATGGTATCAATAGCGGCTACTCGAATCAATGTATCCCACAGAGAATTGGACGTTGAAGTCCGTCGTACTCCAAGTGTAAAGCTGTCTCGTTGTAGCGTATCGGTAATTTCGATCCCAATACGAAAGTCGATGCGCTCCAAGTCTAAATCTTGAGGAGGTTCAGGTGCGGTAGTAACCAAACCAGCTGTGAAGCCATTGATGAGCGCATTGCGAGAGAGGTATCTAAAATCAACGAAGAAGCTGTCTATCTCACTGTCACCGTCTGTATCAAGACCCAGAACGTCGTTGCTCGTGTGCTGACGGTCACTGTAATTTGGATCAGAGACGTCAGCATCTCCGTGCTCATTGGCAGAAGTGAAGCGAATCGCAGTGTATCCATTTCTTCTAAACGGGATGTGGTCTCCACCTCTACCTGTTCTATCCTCGGCGCTCATGATGTTGATGATAGATGGCTCGGCAAGCAAAGGCGCAACGCGCGTGTCGTATGCTAGTTTGGTGTAACGTGCAAAGTTTTTACTGTCTCCGGAAGCACTGTACAAGCGCACATTTATACTATCAATATCATTAAGTCCTGGACATCCGGGAGGGCTAGCAGTTTGCCCGCAGATTATTCCTCCGATTACATCGTTGTTTTGGACCGCGCGAAGTTTTACTTCGTTAGCTACACAGTAATCGGCAAGCGCAGCCGCCCCGATAAGACCTTGCTCTTCGCCCGTGGTGAGCATGAAGGCTATCGTCCTGCCAAAGGTGTACTTGCTCATGATGCGTGTCAGTTCCAAGATCAGCGCTACACCGCTCCCGTTATCCTCCATGCCATCGGCAATACAGTCTACGTCGCACTCAACGTCACAGCGAGAGTCAATATGGGCTTCTAGAAGTACTACCTCTTCAGCATACGGACCTTCGCCTGGAAGGACCCCAAGGACATTGCGGTGTTGATTCATGCCGCATACGGCTTGGTCGAATTGTACATATCCAACTTGAAGGCGGTTATTGTTCCTACTGGAAAAATCTTCCATGCGTGCCGCTGCCCAACGGCGTGCCGCTCCCATTCCGAAAGTGGTACTGGTCGTATCGCTACCGGTATTTCGGTTGGTAAACGCGTTGAGTTCGAATAGATATTGCCTGAGACTATCGGGCTCCAATTGGTCAATAAGCAGTTGCGCCCATTCATCTTCGACGACCAAGGGTTCACCCCCTGGAAACTCGTTTGCAACGAAATCCCCTAGCAATATTCGTTGGGCTGTGGGATTAGTAATTTCAATGTTTTGAGCTTGGCCGTAAAGCGTGTGTGCTTTCGCCAAAACCAGACAAATGAGTATGAAGCTGTATCGGATTCGCATGCTGTGAATATACGTATGCCTTTTGTAGCTCCAAAGGAATCTTAACCATTTGCATAATTCAAACTACCATCTACAAATTAAATTAAGCAAAATGCTTAGGCGGCTACTTTGCGACGCAGTATTTGCTTACTTTTAGGCGCGGCTATAATAGTCTCGTTTCCCAGAACTGTCATTCCCATTTATTGGGATTGGACAGCAGCCGCAAACCAAAGTCTCTTCAGCCTGCCTCGACAACGTTTGGGGTGGGCTGATTTTTTTCATGGACTAATGGAAAGCAAATTACCAACAAATTGTTTATATACACAATTTGTGTTATGTTTGGAGCAGAAATCGAAAGACCATGCGTACCTTATCTCCAGCCCTCCGTGCTCCGCTTCGCCCAGCGTTAGCGTATGAAGTGTTTAGCAACGTGCTAAGGCGAAGACTCCTTGATCACCTGCGAATAACTGGAGCCTCAAGTATGCGAGCACTAGCTGAAGACTTCGACCTTAGTGAATTGCGTATGCGTAACCACATCTCTCTACTTGAAGAAGCAGGACTGGTTCGCTTACGCAAAGGTTCTGAAGCAACAATCGTCCACTTTAGCCCAGTGGGTTGGGCGCGCCTAAAAACACGTTGGGAGGCGGGTATGGGAAATAGCTTAGGCTTGCGCTCAGTAGGCTAAGGTCCCACTAGACTGCAAGGCCCCGCGCCAGCCGTGGGGCTAGAAAGCCGAACAGTTCTTACGTGGGGGGCGAACGAATGAATTTTTGATGTGGGGTTAGCTCAGGCCTCAGAAAAAACCTAAGCTACAGGTACAACTTCACGACCCCACGAAACACAACAAGTCACTCAATACCTACTCAGGCTCAAACCCGAGTACGATATTCAAGTTACCGAAGTTGGTCAGGTCACCAATAGAACTGACGTTGCTGAACGTTCCAAGCTGAGAATCAATCTTGTCGAATCCGATACCGTAGTCAAATCCTAGTGTACCGAACATTGGCAGGAATACACGGATACCACCACCTGCAGATCGTCTAAGATCGAATGGGTCGTAGTCATCAAACGATCTCCAAGAATTGGCGCCTTCGACAAAACCTAAGACGTAGAAGGTTGCACTTGGATTAAGTGAAATCGGATAGCGAATTTCAACGGCGAACTTATTGAAGATCGCTGTTGCTGATTCCACACCACCGAAGATGTTGTTTCCGAAGTCTTCAACCTCATATCCACGAGAACTGATGATCTCTGTACCCACGAATCGTGCAATCTGAGAGTTGTTTAGACCGTCACCACCAAGGGTGAAGCGATCAAATGGACTTCGTCCAAAGCTGTTGTTGTATGCCGCGAGGAAACCCATCTTAGCAGATGTTTTGACGACGAGCTTACCCACAAGAGACTTGTACCACTCGGCCGAAGCGCGGTAGCGGTGATACTCAACCCACTTGAAGCGATCTTCGACGGGCGTCTGCGCGTCGACATCACGCCCAAGTCTGCTATATGGCGGAGTGAAACGTGCGTTGAGAGAAAAGTTAGATCCGCTACGAGGGTAGATAGGATCAGCAACACTCGTTCTGGCGAGGGTAAACTCGAGCGAGAGGTTTGTGTAATTACCACTAATCACCTGCTCCCCTTGATCAGTCACGAAGATGGCTTGCTGTCCCAAGTACTCATCCAATCTGTAGTGCTGGAGGCGAACCCCACCCGTCACGAGGAAGTTATCATCTGGCCAACGTAGACGCGTACCCACATTTGCACTTGCTGTGTAGGTCTGGAAGGTTCCTCGATCCCCATCAGGGTTAAGGTTGCCAGCTAAGCGGTTGTAGTTAAACGAAGTGGTAAGCGAAGTTGGGCGCTTTCCTCCTAACCATGGCTCAGAGAAACTAGCTGTAGTCGAAAAGAAGAACGGACCGTTACTCTGCAAACGAAGGCTCAAGCGTTGGGCATCACCAGTTGGGTATGGTCTCCAAGCGCCACCTTCCAAAGCTTTGCGCAATGAAAAGTTATTGAAGCTTACACCGACTGTTCCGAAAAGTCCAAAGCCTTGACCACCCCAACCCATCGAGAGTTCAAGTTGATCATTAGCTTTTTCTTCTACATCGAAGACGATATCTACGGTACCACGCTCAGCGTTAACTGGAGTTTGAATACCAAGCGTCTCAGGGTTGAAAAAGCCCAGAGCGATAATCTCGCGCTGTGAACGGATGAGGTCAGAACGAGAGAACTTGTCTCCAGGGCGAACCCTTAGCTCGCGTCGAATGACGTTCTCGTGCGTACGATCATTACCATTGATCACGACATTATCTACAGTCGCTTGCGGCCCTTCATTGATTCGGATTTGCAGGTCGATTGAATCACTTTGGACAGCTGTTTCGATAGGATCTACATTGAAGAATAAGTATCCATCATCGAGATATAGACTCGAAATGTCTCGACCGTCTTGACTAAAGCTCAATCTCGTTTCGAGCAGTTCTTTGTTGTAGACATCACCTTTTTCAATACCAAGCACATCGCGTAGCTGCTTGTCGGTATAAATGATGTTGCCTTTAAACGAGATGTTTCTGAAGTAATAGCGTGCGCCTTCATTCACATCAATCTTGATATTGAGTACTTTCTCATCGCCGCCAATTAATTTCTTTTCGGTGGCGCGCCAGAGACTATCTCCAATAATTCGGGCATCGCGAAAGCCGATCGTATTATAGTAATCGATGATTGCTTCTTTGTCGATCGCATAGTTATCAGGAATGAACTTACTCGTCGAGAAGAGGTGTCTTTTGCGACGCGTCTCCTTCATGAGCTTACGAAGCTTCTTTTCTTTGACATTTTCATTTCCTACAAAATCAAGCTCGCTAATCTTTACGCGCGGTCCTCTGTCAATGTTGAGTGTCAAGAGCACTGCGTTGGCACGAATCGAATCGACGCGTTGCGTAATATTGACAGTGGCGTCTAAGTATCCTTTTTCCTCAAAAAATTCAGTGATTTTATTGGTGGCGTTACGCTTTACGTTTTCGTTGATGATGCCACCTTTATTGAGTACTCCGTCGAGGCGATCATTGAGGTCTTCGTGGTACTTCTTCTTGACTCCTTTGTAGCGGTACTTGCTAAGGCGAGGCTGCTCTTCGATGGCAATTTCAAGAAAAGCCACATCATCGACGGTTTTCGTCAATTTCACCTGCACATCGGTAAAGAGTCGCAAACGCATGAGTGCTTTAACCGCACGAGTCGCTTCTGGTCCAGGAATTCTGATCGTTTCACCGACCTTAAGTCCGGCAATACTTTTGATTGCAGTTGCATCAGAAAAAGTACCTCCCGTTACTTCGACGGCACCAATTTCATATTCCGTTGGATTAGCGTAATCGGCAATGTCGATTGAGTCGAGCGTTTGGGCGGAAAGGCTCGTTGCTTGCCCGAAGCAACACGATACAACAAGAACAGCCAAGAGTAAACGGTGTATAGACATAGAAAAGCTTGTGAGGCGCTAACGAACGGACAACGCAAACTGCTGTGCGTAAAAAGTCGTGTAGGTGCATCGAGCCAAATTCAGACAAGCGTATGACGCAAGTAGGAGGGTGGCGGTGTTTACGAATTTCAGGTTTGTGGGTTCAGCTTGCGCTAAAACCTACATCGGAAAGGCTCTACGAATTCTAGTAGAACCTCAACTACGGTTTTGGCGAAAGCCTAACAGTGTGCGAAGTTAACAAAGCATATTGGCCTGAGAGTGATTTATAACCCAGTCATGTCACATGCCCAACGTTAATAGTGGTTGTACTTCCCCTACTTGTCATCTTTTTGCAGCTGCTCACTGGTCTTACCGAAACGTCGCTCTCTATCTTGAAAGTCTATAATGGCCTGATAAAAATGCGCTTTACGGAAGTCTGGCCAGAACGTCGGTGTGAAGTGAAGCTCAGCATACGCTAGTTGCCAGAGCAAAAAATTACTGATTCTAGCCTCTCCACTTGTTCGAATAAGAAGCTCGGGGTCAGGCATCCCTTTCGTGCTCAGCGCGTCTGTAAAAGTACTTTCATCGATTTGAGCGGGGTCGATGTGTCCTTCTCGTGCATTATTGGCAATTGCCCGGACGGCCTCAATAATTTCCCACTTCGCAGAGTAATTGAGTGCAAGAACCAGCGTCATGCGGTCGTTTCCGGCGGTTTCTTTGATGGCCTGCTGTAAGGTTTCGCGACTATGCTTCGGAAGTCTAAGTAAGTTGCCAATAGCTTGTAAGCGGATGTTGTTTTTCTGAAGCTTAGGAACTTCCAGCTTGATGGTCTCCACAAGAAGCTCCATCAATGCATCAACTTCAGACTTCGGCCGTCCCCAATTCTCGGTACTAAAAGCGTAGAGTGTTAAATACTCTATTCCGAGCTCTGTTGCTGCCTCGGTAGTTTGATCGACTGCCTTGACTCCATTTCGGTGACCATAGACACGGGGTTGGCCTTGGCTTTGAGCCCAACGCCCATTCCCATCCATAATCACAGCCACGTGTTTGGGCAAGCGATTATGATCTATCCGAGCCTTGAGCTCAGCTAAACTTGCATCGTCGGTCTTTTTTGTCGTCTCAGCCATGTCGGACGGCCAATGTACAATAGCCTATTGGCCAATAGGAAGGATTCTTCCCAGATATACTACAGAAAACCAAACAGCGTCACACTTTCACAGGTAACCGAAAAGCAAATGCAGCGGTAAGTTCAAGGTCTATCTTTGCCCACTATGCGTTTTGTAGATTTTGATTACCACCGACCTGACTTGGAATCCATCCAAGCAAAATTCGAGGAATTATTACGTGCTTTCGAAAAAGCTTCGGCGATAGAGCAAATCGCACTCATACGCTCAATCAAAGAGCTGCGCGCAGCATTCTCAACGCAGCAAAGCCTGTGCTACATCCGTCACTCTAGCAATACCAAAGATGAATTTTACGAGAAGGAGAATGCCTTCTTTGATGAAGTAAGTCCTCAGTTTGAAGCCTTGGTCAATAGCTTCAATAAGCTTCTCGTCGATAGTCCCCACAAAGCAGCTATCCAAGCTGAATTTGGGGACCAATTTATCGTTCGTACAGAAGTTGGCTTGCGTGCGTTCGACCCTGAGACTGTTGAGCAATTAGGAGAGGAAAACCAACTGGCGAGTAGTTACACGAAAGTCAAAGCACGGGCAGAGCTAATCTTTCAGGGAAAAAAGTATAACCTGTCGAGCATTCACCCGCTCATGATCGACGTCGATCGGTCCGTGCGTAAAGGAGCTTGGGAGGCCAATTGGAATTTCTACGCAGACCACGGGAAGGAGTTAGGCGAGCTGTATGATCAACTCGTCAAAAAGCGTACGGCTATCGCTCGCCAGATGGGGCACGAGAATTTTATCGCTCTCGGCTATGATCGCATGAGTCGAACAGACTACGGGCCAAAAGAGGTGGCTCACTTTCGAGCGCAGGTGAAAAAGCACATCGTACCTTTAGCAACGGCCTTGTTCGAGCAGCAGCAAGAACGCCTAGATTTGGATCAGCTATTTCATTACGACGAAGGGATTTCTTTTTTAGATGGCAATCCAGCACCGAAGGGAAGTCCTGAAGACATCGTGGCCGCGGCAAATACGCTTTACGCTGAAATGAGTCCTGAGACGGACCGGTTTTTTAAGATGATGAATGAAAAGGGCTTAATGGATCTCGTCGCCCGAGATGGAAAAGCAACAGGAGGCTATTGCACCTTCCTCCATGCGTACAACGTACCGTTCATTTTTTCTAACTTTAATGGTACTTCAGGGGATATAGATGTCTTGACACACGAGTTGGGACATGCTTTTCAGATGTATGAATCTCGCATCCAGCCTGTGATGGAGTACATCCTTCCTACTTACGAGGCCTGCGAAATCCATTCGATGAGTATGGAGTTTTTTGCCCATCCTTGGATGGACGGCTTTTTCGGTGAGGATGCCGACCGCTACCGCCGCAATCACTTAGAAACAGCAATAAAGTACTTGCCTTACATCGTAGCAGTCGATGAATTTCAGCACCGCGTGTACGAACAGCCTGAACTTACGCCCGATCAGCGAAACGGAGTTTGGAAGGAATTAGAAGCGGCATATTTACCGCATCGAAATTACGCTGGCAATGAATTTTTAGAAAGCGGTGGCTTCTGGATCAAGCAGAGCCACATTTTTCAAATGCCGTTCTACTACATTGATTATGCACTTGCTCAGGTATGCGCCTTTCAATTCTGGCAACGCGACCTAAGCAATCATAGCGCGGCCTGGGAGGATTATCTCAAGCTTTGTAAGGCTGGCGGAAGCCAATCTTTTCTAAAGTTAGTTGAGCTGGCTAACTTGAAGTCGCCCTTTGCCCCTGGTGCAATTGAAAACCTAAGTTTAGAATTGAGGAACTATCTTTCGAAGGAAACTTCACCTAGTTAGGTGATTTTTGCATTAACACTTCAAAAACCATCGAGCAAATGGCTTGAATGTGACTATCTATCGAAAATTAAGTCCTAATCACGGACGATTTGACCTCCGTGAACGATCAAAAGTTTACTTTAGCCCCTTCTCCAGGAAATATGGCAATAAGCACCTTCATACTAGCTTTTCTGACAGCATTCGCGGTGACTTATTATGTTATCCCATCTATCATCCGTATTGCGACTGAGAAAGGCTTGACAGATGAGCCAGGTGAGCGTAGATCGCATTCAATCAGTACACCTAGCCTTGGAGGCATTGGAATTTTCGCTGGTGTGCTCTTTAGCGTCATCGCTTGGATTCCATATCAACTCTTCGGAGGTCTGCAGTACATCTTATGCAGCTGTATCGTCGTGTTTTTGATTGGTGTAAAGGATGATATTATTCCTTCTCGACCTCTCAAAAAACTACTCGGCCAAATCTTCGCAGCAGGTATTTTAGTCTACGCGGCTGATGTGCGCCTTACAAGCTTGTACGGCATTTTTGGTATTGGCGAAATACCCTTGGTTGCCTCCTACATACTTTCTGTTTTCACCATCATCGTCATCATCAATGCCTTCAATCTCATTGATGGAGTGAACGGCCTGACAGGGGTAATTAGCATTGTGGCTGCCAGCGGCTTTGGATCGTGGTTTTTCTTCGCTGACCATGCAGAATATACCATTCTTTCGAGTGCCTTGATAGGTTCTACCGTGGCATTTTTGAAATATAACTGGACCCCTGCAAAAATTTTCATGGGAGATACTGGCTCCTTGCTGTTAGGGCTACTCATGTCAGTATTGACCATTAAATTCATTGAATTTCATCTCGAAGTTCCAGTTGGAGAGATGCATTATATGCCGGCGGGTCCAGCAGCTGCCATTGGAGCATTGATCGTACCTCTATTTGATACGTTGCGTGTGTTCATCACGCGTTTGGCTCGCGGCCGTTCGCCTTTACAGCCAGATCGTAATCACATTCATCACCTGCTTATTGACCTAGGATTGAATCACGTGCAAACGACCTTGGTATTAGGTTCGATTGCCATTCTATTCGTCGGGCTTGCGGTTGCTCTGCAAAGCTTTGGTAACTTGATTAGTGTTGCCATGATGATTGGCTTGGCACTCATTGGTAGCATGGCACTTAGCATTCAAGTAAAGCGTCGCAAAGAGTCCTTGGCTCGAAAAGCTTCCCAACTTCAGCCGTTTGAAAAAAAGGAACCTCTTACGGCATGAGCTATCTAGCTATTTTCGTAGGTGGAGGTTTAGGTTCTATTGCTCGATTTGGATTATCTCGCTGGGCGGTTGTGGTAGGTAGAGAAGCCATGTGGGGCACGCTTGCTGCCAATACGCTCGCTTGTCTTGTCCTCGGATACCTTGCTTTCAGCGTTGCTGACAATGCATATTCTCCAAACACGCGCTTGCTGCTAGCCACAGGATTTTGCGGAGGCTTCAGTACCTTTTCTACATTTAGTCTCGAAGCTTTTACGCTCTTACAAACAGGTCGTACTGGACTCGCCTTGCTCTATATAGGTTTGAGTCTGCTGCTTGGCATAGCAGCTTTTGCGGTTTTCGCTTTTCGCTAAAACCCAAGGTTAGGACGCTGGACCCGAGAAACACTTACAGGAGTTGGTAATATCTGTCCCAACTCGAAGATTGTTCCATTGATACCCTCGTCACCGTAAAGCTTGATGCTCGTAAGCTCACCTTTGAGGAAATAGAGATCAGTCAATGGGGTGAATCCGCCGTCTCCAAAAAGCTCAATAGAAGTACGATCGAGGAGGATGTTCAAGAAAGGATCTTTGGTCCATGCTTTTCGCTTGGCCGTGTGGCGAGTTGCAAACGTCTTTGACCAAGCTCGACTATTAATCTTTGTCCGGTCAATGAAGTACTCCGCGGCCGCTTTATCGTATCCAAAAGTCACTGTATCTCCACCAGTACTTGCAAGTTCGAAGGTGAAGTTCGGCGTTTCACCGCTGGGTGTTGCCATGGAAATCTCTAGTGGATCAATCGCCCAGTCTCCGAGCGTACGATACAAGTCGGTAGGTACGAGGTTGGTCAAGCGATTGAACCGAGCTTTCCGTTCACGAATTTTGAGGTGATCAGGTACGGGCTTTGAGCGTAAAAGAAACCCCTCTTCCTCGGTGTTGTGCAGCGTCAACACGCGTGCTGTTGTCATTGCACCTTTCCAATCACCAGTAGGCACTTTCTGGGCGTATTCCCAATTGCTCATCCAGCCTATTCCAAGCTGTCGACCAGCAGAGGTCGGTGCATTCGAAAACGTGACGAAACCATAGTCGTCCGTTCCGTAATCCAGCCAGCGTGGCTCACGCTGCCCAGCTGATAGTGTGAATTGTGTTCCATCAAAAGATCCTACGAAATAGCTCGTCCCGCTGCCTCCATTAGGTGCCCCAGCCTTAATGCTGACGAGAAGCACGTAGCGCAATTCTCCAGTTCGGTCGTCACGAATTGGAAAGAGTTCTGGTGATTCCAGCACACCTGACCGACTCGCTACTATTGGTTCAAAATCTGAAGCAAATTCCCACTCTTTTAGGTCTGGCGAAGTATAAAATTTCACTCGGTCTGAAGCCGCCAGCGCCATGACCCAGCGCTTGGATTCCTTATGCCAGACCACCTTAGGATCACGGAAGTCTTTCGAATTAGGATTCGCGAGAACAGGATTGCCCTCATATGGCGTCCAGGTGAACCCACCGTCGGTGCTGTAGGACATACTTTGATTCTGGAAATCTAGGTCTCCATTCTTCTCTCCAGCTTCACTGTTCTGCGTATAGATTGCGATGAGTGCTGGATTTTCAGCTGTGCCAAAACCGCTGCTGTTGTCTTCGTCTACTACGACGCTGCCACCTAAAATTGTCCCTAATTTATCAGGAGCAAGGGCAGCATCGTGATGCGCCCACTGTACCAAGTCTCTACTTGTTGCATGCCCCCAGTGCATATCACTATTTTCCAAACCCATCGGGTTGCTTTGGTAAAACAGGTGGTAGATGCCTTTTAGAAAAACCAAACCACTTGGGGCTCCCATCCAGTTTTTCTCTGGAGTAAGATGTATCTGCGGCCGAAGGGCTTCTTGGTAGTACTGGCCTGGCTTCGCTACTGGAGTGTCCTGTTTGACATTCTTTCCGGTGGGCCTTGGGTTGTCACCACCGCAAGCAGAAAGTAAGATCCCTAAAACGAGTAGAAACCAGTAGTGAGGTTTTGGCGAAAGCTGCATAAGTAGAAGTCTAGTAGGGAGTTGCAAAACTAGGGAAGTCCACCTTGCAATGTTGCGGTATATGCGCCGCGCTTACAAGCCTTTTCTAAGCAGGTCTTTTCATTGTCTCCCTGCAAGGAGTGATGGATATATGCCGCTAGAAATGAGTCTCCTGATCCAACGGTATCCACGACATCCACCTTTGGGCTCTCGGCAGTCGTCTTTGTTCCATCACGCCAACTATATGCTCCATCGGGTCCTCTTGTAATCACCACCGCATCCAAGTTGTACGCTTTCGCTAAAACTTCAGCGCTGGCCTCAAGTGATAGCGCATCACAAATGATTTGTAATTCCTCTTCATTGAGTTTGGCTACTGTAGCTTCTTGCAACAACCAGTCAATACGCTCAGCATTGAAGTACTCTTTTCTCACCCCAAGGTCTACATAGCGAGGTGTGCTTTTGTCAGTCTTCGCTAAAATCGCCTTCAAGGCTTCGCGGCTGGGCGTACTTCTCACAGCAAGCATCCAAAAAGCAATGGCATCCATTTTGGGTAGACTACTCGGTGGGTGGATGTCATCCCAGGCAACGGGCTCAAGGATTTCGTAGTCCGCATCACCATTGCCATTGAGCGTGACTTTGACAGAGCCTGTTGGAAGAAAGCTTGTTTGGATGTAGCTCGTCTGTACGTTGTGGTCAGCAGCAATGCGCATTAGTGCTTCTCCACTTGCGTCAGTTCCCACCGCGGTGATGATGCCGCTCGGCGTTCCTAAGGCAGCCAAATGTGCTGCAGCATTAAACGGACCTCCGCCAGGTCGACGACCGCTTGGAAGGTCATCAAACAACATTTCTCCGAAGGTGAGTACGAGTTTAGACATGCTGCGAATTTACTAAAAGGGTGTGCGTCAAGGAATGCACAAATCCGTACCTTCCCGACATGGAGATAACGCCAGAAATTAAGGAGAAGCTGGAAGCTCTGCAGAGTAAGTACGATGTGATGGGCCAAGACATGCTAGCCTATCTGGATGGTTTGCTGCATTCGGAATACGTCAATTACTGGGACTATATCCATTTGGATACGCTGCTTAGTCTACAGCAGCCACGTACGCCAATTCCAGATGAGCGAATCTTCATCATCTACCACCAGATTACAGAGCTCTATTTTAAACTTTGCCGTCAGGCAATTGAGCAGGTGCAGGATCAGGAAAATTTGTCGAAGGAGTTTTTCATGCGTCAGCTCAAGCGTCTTATTAGTTATTTCGAGAGCCTCGTAAGAAGCTTTGAGGTGATGATCGACGGCATGGATAAAGAGGAGTTTTTACAGTTTCGTATGGCTTTGCTCCCGGCCTCTGGCTTTCAATCGGTACAGTTTCGCATGATTGAGTTTATGAGTACCGATGGCAATAACCTCGTGCATGCAGAAGCGCGACAGCAATACACTCACAATTCTGCGCCCACGAATTACTGGTCTGAGTTGTATTGGAAGCGCGGCGGTCTTGAAATGAAGACAGGGAAGAAAACATTGACGCTTCGACGTTTCGAAAAGAAGTATTCGAAAACCTTGCAAGAACTGGCTACTGATCAACTCAACATTAACCTCAATCGACTTTACCGACCTTGGGCTGATGATCAAGACCTAGTTAAACTGCTGCGCCGCTACGATCAATTGGCCACGGTAGATTGGCCAATGGCGCACATGACCTCAGCAGCCAAATACCTCGACAAGAAACCCGAAGTAATTGAAGCGACAGGAGGTACAAATTGGCAAAAGTACTTGCCTCCAAGATTTCGTCGCGTTACGTTCTTTCCTGACCTCTGGACGGAGGAAGAATTAGCGACTTGGGGGAAGGCAAAACGCGGTGGTACTCAAGGGGCGAAGTGCCCGGGAATGCATTAAAGTCTGAACCTTATTGAGAATTTTAAGAATTGTATAACTAGCAAGTGCAATGCTGTTATCTACATTGCTGGAAAGAACAACAATTAATTATGAAAGTCAGATTCATACTCACACTCTTCGTTTTTTCACTTCTCACTGCAATTTCTAGTTCAGAGGCTCATGCTATTAGCGGACCATCAAAACAGGGGATGCATCAGGTTCACGCTACAGCGACTACTGCAGAGGGAGGTCAGGCGCTTTCAAAAAAGGCTGTCCGAAAGGCGAATAGACTCAACAAGAAAATTCAGAAGCAGTTCGATAATTCAAAACCGAACAGAGGAGACCGAAGCTTTATTGTTGCTATCGTTTTATCCATTTTTTTTGGATTGCTTGGGGTAGACAGGTTCTATCTAGGCTATATATTTCTTGGAATATTAAAGTTGATAACGTTAGGTGGTTTTGGGGTTTGGTATCTTATCGATATTATCTTGATTGCCGCAAATTCTCTTCGACCTAAGCATGGGGAGTATTACGATCACTAGGGTGCCTCACTCCCGCTTCTTCATTGTGGCGTCTATAACGAACTGCACAGCATTCACTTTTTCATCAGAGTATATTTTCAGTAGCGCACAAATAGGGCTATGTCTTACCTTACAAGCATGATTACCTCCGATCAGCAGGCTATTATCGTGGATTCGCTTGTTCAGCGTGTTGATGGACTGCGAGCTGTTTACATTTTCGGTAGTCGTGCTGAGGACGATAATAAAAACGTGCGCAAAGACAGTGACTTTGACATTGCCTTTCTTGCTTCGCACAAGCCGACTTTCACTTCATACGAGAAATTTTTACTGCAAGGTAAGCTAGCAGAAAAACTCAAAACAGAATGGGTAGATCTTATAGATATTGGTTCAGTTAAGGACCATACGCTTCGACTAAACGTATTGAAGGGTAAGAGAATCTATTGTTTAAACGAGGATGACGTGATAGAGTGGGAGGCAAAGTCTATTACAATGGCCCAGGATTGGATCTGGAAATCAAAACCTTATCGGGATGCAGAAATGTCCGATATTCGCAAGCGTGTCGAAGATTACCATAAAGAAAAAGCGAGATAGGCTCCAGCGCTGTGTAGAGCGTATTCGGGCGACTTACGAGAACAGTCCCAGTACCATAGAAACTGACTTTGATCAGCAAGATGTAATTATCCTGAACCTACAGAGAGCTTGCGAACAAGCAATCGATATTGCTCAAATTACAGCTCGAAAAGCTAAACTGCGTTTAGGGGATACAAGCGCGGAAGTGTTCGAAGTTTTAGCGGAAGCTGGGATTATTTCGAACGACCTAAATGGGAGCATCAAGGGGATGATCGGTTTTCGCAATATCGCAGTTCATGAATACGAAAAGTTAGACTTTGACATCGTTCGAGCAGTCATCACCAAGCACTTAATTTCCCTAATTCAGCTAGCCGATATCTGTTCCCTATACATAGCTGAGAATCCCGCCGAAGAAGAATAAGATTGGATTTACCTCACTCCCGCTTCTTCGCCGTTGGGTCTATAGCAATTCGTACAGCGTCCATCTTTTCGTTGGGCACTGCCATAGCAAGGTTGTAGTGACGTAGTTCCCATGTGTGGCCATCTGGTTTTAGCGAAAGCACACCCGAACCACGAACGACACCCATCCAAGAGTCGAGGTGCTCGTCAAACCAAGCCGTTTGCCCATCATCACTTAATTGCCAAAAACGCTCCTTAGGCGTAAAAGCCCAAGCGACATCGCGTTGAAAATAGGGCTCAGCCCAGACCGCCATCGAATCTCGTAGCCAACGCTCTGTAGCGTCGGTACCGAGGTAGATTCCATCAGCGCTCATGGTACCGAAGAAGACCTCTTCGTCGGCGGTAGCGGCTGCGTGGTGCCATGCATCCATAAGCTTGTCAAGACTTGCGATGATAAGACTGTCCGAGCGCGTTGCACAGTTTTCGGTGCGACGTGTGTCGATCACTGAAAGTATCTGCCAATGGTCGTACTGATCTTTGACGAGGGTAAATGCATTGGTACCACAATGGCTGAATTGATCTCCTAAGTAAAAGCTGTAAGGCACCCAAGCCTGCGCAAGGTCGCCATCGATTCTGACGTCCATGCGTCCGACCTGCTCATTAGCTAGGCCTTTGGCCATGCTTGCTACACTACCTAGAAAGTCGTTGGTTGGCATGGTGCCGACACTCAGCTTACCTCCTTGTTCTCCGACCGAAGACAGGGAAGCTTGTGGGTGCATGACGCGTTTGATCCTTGCAGAATCTGAAGCTCGCATTGCGTCGAACAACTCGGTGATGGCTGCTTGAGGGGAGTGTTGTGCCCAAACGCTTAGGCAGCCAAGAAGAAGAAAAGAGGTGAAGAGCGTGCGCATAGGAGCTATTTGTTCCCAAATCTAAACACAAAGAGGTCGACCGTTATAAACGATCGACCTCTTTAATCTTTGATTTACCTGAAACTATGCTTCAGCCTGCGCGAAGTGATTGCATCCAAACTCGGCTCCAGTAATGAAGCCTACATCTGTTGGATTGCCGTTTTGAAGGACAGGAAGAATGAAGTACATATTGGCTTTCGGCTGAGAAAGCTCGTTGCATTCCCCGAATCCTTTTTTCTCTTCAATTGCTTTTGATGTGGTATCCCAGTGGTTACAGTTATTGCAAGTAGCGTCCATGATTTAGCGTTTTTAGTTTGTTGTAAAACCTCATTATAGGTGCTTCTGTTCGGATAATCAACTGAATTCCAGTAGTTCATATCTGGACTGAGTCTAACTACAGCCTTAAGGATACCTTTGCTACTGATTATGCAAATTCCTGACCTAACATCTGAGGTAAGCTACCGTGCCGTTCGTGGCAGCGGTCCGGGTGGGCAGCACGTCAATAAGACTTCGACCAAGGTGGAGTTGCGCTGGAATTTGACGGAAAGTGCATTTTTTAATGAGCAACAGAAAATTCGCCTTTCGGCCAAACTTGCCACTCGTCTCACCAGCGAAGGTGAACTCATCCTCACCGATCATAGTACCCGTTCCCAAAGTCGCAACCGTGAGATCGTGACAAAACGTCTTTATCAACTTCTTGCAGAAGCACTAAAAAAAGATAAGCTGCGGAAAAAGACCAAGCCCACCAACGCCGCCAAGCGTAAACGATTGGACAACAAGAAGCGTAGGGGGGAGGTGAAGAGTGG
>CALDUE010000053.1 GCA_937923485.1 uncultured Saprospiraceae bacterium | reverse complement strand
GTGCCTTGAGCCTTCGCTCCGGCTATCTGCGGGGCTGCTTGCTTCGCTCGACGATGAACTTGAGCGGAAGAAGTTGATGGTTTTCTAGGCACATAAAAGAGAACTGATGGGAGTGGGGAGTAGTTCGTAAATCGACGATTTGCTTTTGGCGGTATAGGGGCAATTCGTATTTCTACGTTTTACGTTTGAAACTTGAGACGCTGAAAATCCAGTTCGTAAATCGACGATTTGCTTTTGGATGCATAGGGGCAATTCGTATTTCTACGTTTTACGTTTGAACCTTGAGAGGCTGAAAATCGAGTTTGTAAATCGACGATTTGCTTTTGGAAACATTGGGGCAATTCGTATTTCTACGTTTTACGTTTGAAACTTGAGACGCTGAAAATCGAGTTCGTAAATCGACGATTTTCTTTTGGATGCATAGGGGCAATTCGTATTTCTACGTTTTACGTTTGAAACTTGAGACGCTGAAAATCAAGTTCGTAAATCGACGATTTTCTTTTGGAAACATTGGGGCAATTCGTATTTCTACGTTTTACGAATCAACCACCAGCTGAACATCAAAAAAATCGACTTCGTGAATAATCCGAGGCTCCTACCTTGTTCGTATTTCGGCGAGAAATACAACAGTCGGACTCGTGCGGAAATACTAAATTCTTAAGCTAAACCAGCCACCTACCACACCTGATTGACCGTCAAGACCTCTTCAGCCTTGATGAGCATGGCGTTGAACGCCGCATCATCCCCAATGAAAATGTTGAGGTCTACTTTTCCAGAAATCCCTGGGACACGACCGCGATTGCCATACTGCCAAAACGCGAGCTTTAAGCCCGGACCTACAGCTGGTTTTTTAGTGCCGTACCGCGCTATCCAAAATGGATAGTCATCAAACTGACCAGCGAGATAGCGGTAGTAAAATTTTAGACTGGTATAGATCACTGGCTTGACGCCGTATTTTATCTCCGCCAAATCAAGCCACGCCCGGACTCCTGAGGTAAGCTCTTCTCGCGAAACGCCATCAAGGGTTTCGATGTCTAAAACCGGTGGCAAATCGCCTGGCTGCAATTCGACTCGATCAGTGAAATTATTAAATTGCTCCTCGGCAGGCTTATTCGCTCGGTAAAAATGGTAGGCACCGCGTACTAATCCGCTGGTTTTGGCGGAAGCCCAATTGTCAGTAAAGTTACGATCAACGTGCCCCAATCCTTCACTAGCCTTCAAGAAGGCAAACTGAATATCCTGAGATGCGACTGTCGCCCAATCGATGTCTTCTTGATGGTGTGATACATCAATGCCTTGAATGCTATATTCATCATTTCGCACTGTATCAGAGGGCTCACAGCCCCAAAATAGCAGGCTGCAGCATAGCATTGATATGAGAGTTAGGTTACTCAAAAGCTTTGTTTCATGGGGATAGGGCAGTCTAAAGATATGCACCTATCGGGTTCTTGGAAGAATTTAACAGGAGTTTATGCAGTGCATCCAACATTAAATATGCTGGTGTGCTGCTTTTCAAAATCGCCAAGACTGTTTCACTACTAACGCAAAATCAGGAGCTTAGATACATTTTATGGGTTCTGGCTTTGCGGGGCATCTTTGCAACTACCGATGACGAAACGACAGCTTTTTTTACGCCACCTCGCCCAAACTAGCGACGAACCGCTTGCCTTGGAGATAACTAGAGGCGAGGGCGTGTACCTCTATGATTCCGATGGCAAACGCTACCTAGACCTTATCGCCGGCATAGGTGTGAGCAGTCTCGGACATTGCTACCCGAGTGTGGTCCAAGCCGTGCAAAAGCAAGCCGAAACGTACATGCACACCATGGTGTACGGCGAATATGTGCTTACTCCGCAGGTCGCTTTAGCCAAACTGCTTACTGATCAGCTTTCCCACAGCACTAAAGGACTGACGCAGCCAAAACTTGATTCCGTCTACTTCGTAAACAGCGGCACCGAAGCCACGGAAGGGGCCATGAAATTGGCCAAACGAGCAACGGGAAGAGCGGAAATCATTAGCTGTTTTAACGCCTATCACGGGAGTACTCAAGGTGCAGCGAGTTTGAATTCGGAATCGTATTTCACAGAAGCATATCGCCCATTGCTTCCTGGCATTCGGCATATTGATTTTAACTGTGGCTTGTGTCTGGACCAGATTACCGAGCAGACTGCCGCAGTCTTCATTGAAACCGTCCAAGCTGAATGGGGCATTCGTCCTCCTGCTCGTGAATGGATTAAAGCACTGCGTCGGCGTTGCGATGAAGTGGGCGCCTTGTTAATTTTTGATGAGATTCAAGCGGGTTACGGGCGGACAGGAAAGCTTTTCGCCTTCCAACATTACGATGTTGTTCCCGATATTCTCCTGCTTGCCAAAGGTATGGGTGGCGGCATGCCGATCGGGGCGTTTGTGGCGAGCCAAGCGCTTACTACCCTACTCGGCGTCGACCCAGTGCTGGGACATATCACGACTTTTGGTGGACACCCTGTGAGCTGCGCCGCAGCTTTGGCGACCTTAAAGACTTTACTTGAGACAGATCTCATCGCTGAGGCAGAAGAGAAAGGTTTCCGCTTTCGCCAAAACCTATCCGCCGTTCCTGGAGTCCTTGATGTTCGTCAAGTCGGACTCTGGTTGGCCGTCGAATTGTTGAACTACGATCAAGTCAAAACCGTCATTCAGCATTGTCTTGCAGCAGGCTTGATTACCGATTGGTTTTTATTTAATGATCGATCATTACGCATCGCACCTCCGCTCATCATTACCAATGACGAGATTGACTGGGCATGTGAGGTTTTGGCGAAAGCAATTGGGAAATTGTAAGGTTGCGACACACTACATTTTTCAACGAAACGCTTGCTCTTTTCCGAGTAGATTGTCGGTCCTTAACTACGATACCTCATGGAATGCATTTCCGTATTCGACATGCTCAAAATCGGCATTGGACCTTCAAGTTCTCATACGCTAGGTCCGTGGCGAGCGGCTGAACGGTGGTTGGAATTGTTGCGCACCAAAAAGGTGTTGGATGACGTCAAGCGCATACGGGTACACATGTATGGATCACTCTCGCTCACAGGTAAAGGCCACGCTACGGACTATGCAGTGATGCTAGGCCTCTCTGGGTCAGACCCCGAGCTGATTCCTATCGAGGACATCTCGACCATAGTGGCGGACATTCAAAAAAGTAAATGCCTGCATCTGCCAAACGCAAGCGTCATCACTTTCGATCCGCATACGGACATTGTCTTCCATAAGAAGTTCCTCCCTTTCCATGCGAATGGACTCAAGTTTGAGGCGACGCTTACGAGTGGAAAAAAGACTACTCAGACGTACTATTCTATCGGCGGCGGCTTTGTTGTTGTAGAGGAACGAAAGAACAAGAAAAAGCAAGCCGTAGCATTTGCTCAATTCCCTTTCCCCGTCAGATTGGGTACTGATCTAATAGCGCACTGTTCAGCTCAAGGCAAAACGATTTCTGAGATTGTCATGGCCAATGAGTTGTCTCTTCGCTCCTCAGTAGAGGTGGATGTTGGTTTGAAGCGTATCTGGGATACCATGCTAGAATGTATGTACATCGGCTGCCATACGGAAGGAAAGTTGCCTGGTGGACTGGACGTTGCTAGACGTGCGTTCAACTTGAATAAACGACTTTTGAACGGTCAAGTGCCGTATCAAAATCCAGAGGAATGGCTCATTACTATTCGCGGTACGGTAGTGAAGTTTCGAGAGATTCTTCAGTGGGTAAGCACTTTTGCACTAGCGGTAAATGAGGTCAATGCTTCACTCGGGCGCGTAGTTACTGCTCCTACCAATGGCAGCGCTGGAGTTATTCCTGCGGTACTGATGTACTACCTCGTTATCGAAAATCACGACGCAGGTTTTGAAGAAATCAAACGCTTCTTATTGGTCGCTGGAGAGATCGGTAGCATCTTTAAAAAAGGAGCGACGATCTCAGCGGCGATGGGCGGCTGTCAGGCAGAGATCGGGGTTTCCTCGGCAATGGCTGCTGGAGCTCTGACAGAACTATCTGGTGGCACTCCCGAGCAAGTATTAATGGCTGCTGAAATCGCTATGGAGCATCACCTTGGTCTGACCTGCGATCCAATTGGTGGCTTGGTACAAATTCCATGCATCGAGCGAAACTCCATGGGTGCCATAAAAGCGATTAGTGCTTGCGAGCTGGCACTCGGTTCTGATCCCAAGGATGCAAAGGTGCCGCTTGACAAGGTTGTTGCCACAATGTGGGAAACAGCCAAGGATATGAGCTCTAAGTACAAAGAGACTTCAGAAGGAGGCTTGGCGGTGGGAGTATTTCTGAGTGATTGCTAGGAGGACAAAATTTTGAATTGATTAATTTTGAATTTTGAATTGCTTATGAAACGCTGAGGTACGATGCAGAGCTAGCCATATCTAAATTGAGCATATCATTTGGCTCGTTTGGGGTACCTGAAGAAGGCTTAACGCCGACTATACCACGCTTTAAATAACGGATCAACAAATTCGAATTCTCCAGATCTTGTTAATTGAATAATCTCTTTTTCTTGCATTACGACTTTTAATTTGGATGCATTTGCACTTGTACCCAGATTATATTTCTTTAGTACGCGTGAACTACTAAACGCGACTTCCCCATTAAGTACCGCTGCGAGAAAGCCCAACTGAGTTCTAGAAAGACTAGATACCTGTTCACTAAAAAAGGGCTCTAGTTGATAGATAAGTTGATTGAATGCCGTCTCTGCGGTTTCTTGCGTACAATCAACATTACTCAACCCGTAGGCGATCTGTGCGACTTGCTGCACGTAATGCGAGTGGTCTTCGGCTGCACTCGCCAGCCATGAAGCTACTTCGTTTGATATTTGCTTGTTGAAGCGCTCGAATCGATCTACAATATATCCTACCCAATGTTCTCTGCTTATTTTTTCTAGCACATGCGTATCTCCAAAGTGATAAAATGGTGCGCTATAGGATGTGAATAATGCGAGCATCATGTGCCGCTTACTTCCGTACAAACAATAGCATACATTTTGATGGTGCTGCCAAATCGTTCTTAATACTGCATCAAAATTATTCACGTCAACTAGCTCGGCAATACCTTGAAATTCATCAATAGCAACAACAACCTGGAGCTTATACTTTTCTGCCAGTCGCTGCGGTAGTTCTAATATTTCAGATTTGTTTTGGACGGCCTGTTTCCAATCTACACCTACTTTCATTTGAGCATCAGGACCAGCCGAAAAGGTGAGCTTTGGAACAAGAATACTAGCAACCTCTCTCAGAAGCTTTAAAGACTTTTCAATTGTCCTCCCCAGAGCTTTGAGTGTTGCTGATAAGTAAGCTTCCAAGAATTCGCCCTCCGTACGTATTGCGAGAAGGTCCAATTTTATTATTCTGAAGGACTTGTGGCGTTCAGCCACAATTACGGCTGCACGATTCACGAGTGAAGATTTGCCCCAGCGCCTAGGCGAAATCAAAATGGTGTTCTGACCACTTATGAAATTCTTCTCTAGTAGGTCCAGCTCAGACTTCCTATTTATGAAATGCGCCGCTGAAATGACTCCTCCAAATTCAAATGGATGCTTCATAGCACGAATATACAATGTAACCACTTGGTATGCAACCGATCGGTTACATACCAGGTGGTTACATCGAGTATCTGTTTAGATAGCTTTAAACTAAAACACCCCCGCCCGATTTTCGTCGAGCAGGGGCGTTGGTTTTGAAAGTTTTGGCGGAAGCTTAACTCAAGCCTTCCACACTGCGCTTCACAAAGTCAGCCAGCTCCTTGCCTTTCAGCATGCCTTGGTTGAGACGCGCGAGATCAGTCAATTGCTTGGCTAACATTTCACCGTACTCACCTTCTGCATTCGCAAGCTTCTCTGCCACGAGCGGGTGATTAGTGTTGATGACCACGTTGTAGAACTCAGGCATGTTCATACCTGCGCCACCGCCCTGCATCGCTTGCATTTCGGTCATACGACGCATAAACTCGTTACGGGTAATCTGTACGGGCATATCATCTGGAGAAAGTGCCTGCATTTGCACCTGACCGTTGCCGCTTGCTTTGACCACCTTCTCGAAGATCTCTTCGACAGCTTTCTGCTTGTCCTCCGACATCACGCTCTCTCGCTCTTCGTCCTTTTGGATAAGGTTGTCGACGGTATCAGAATCAACACGGACAAAAGTGAAGTCGCCTCCCTTCTGCTCAATTTTCTGCATCCAGTGATTGTCGATCACATGGCCAAACTCAAGGATCGTATAATCTCGATTGCGCGCTGATTCGATATAGCTCGCTTGGTCATCAGCGCCGGTAGAATAAAGCGCAATGATCTTATTGTGCTTGTCCTTTTGCGTCTCGCCGATCTTCTCCTTAAGCTCTTCAAAAGTGAAGAAGCTACCGTCAAGCTCCTGCATGATCGCAAACTTGCTCGCGCGGTCATAGAACTTGTCATCGGTCAACATGCCGTACTTGACAATCGGACCGAGGTCTTTCCACTTCGCATTGAAGTCTTCGCGGTCATTTTTGAAAATCTCGTGCAGCTTCTCAGAAACCTTCTTAGAGATGTATCCGGTAATCTGCTTCACCTGGCGATCGCTCTGCAATGCCGAACGACTCACGTTAAGTGGAATGTCCGGTGAATCAATAATACCGTGAAGGAACATCAAGAATTCAGGAACGATATCCTTCACCTCATCAGTCACATAGACTTGATTCGAGTAAAGAGAGATGTTGTTCTTCTGAACTTCAAATTGATTCTGGAGCGGTGGGAAGTATAGAATACCCGTCAAATTGAACGGATAGTCGATGTTCAGGTGAATCCAGAAAAGCGGATCTGGTCCGTAGGGATGTAGCTCTTTGTAAAAGGCCTTATAGTCGTCATCTGTAAGATCAGATGGATTCTTTTTCCAGAGCGGCTCAACGGCGTTAATGACGTTGGCGACCTCATTCTCTATCGGCTTCTCGACGTCCTTTTCTACTTCTTTTTCGTTTCCATCCTCATCCTTCTCCTTGACCATCTCTTTGACGGTCTCGTAAGTGGTTTCGGTCTTCATACCGAACTGGATCGGCACAGGTAGGAAGCGGCAGTACTTCGTGAGGAGCTCTTCGATTCTCTCCTTCTCGAGGTACTCTACTGCATCATCGCTTACATGCAGTATGATGTCTGTTCCACGCTCGGCACGTTCAGCGTCTCCGATTTCGTACTCTGGTTCTCCTTCGTTTACCCAAATGGTAGCTTGGTCGCTTGAATAACCTCTGGTTACTACTTCGACGCGATCGGCTACCATGAAGGCTGAATAAAATCCGAGACCGAATTTTCCGATAACGTTTAGGTTATCCTTATACTTCTCTAAGAAGTCACCAGCACTAGAGAAGGCGACTTGGTTGAGGTATTTCTCGACCTCCTCGCGCGTCATTCCGACACCGTGATCTGAGATCGTAATGGTTTTCGCGTCCTTATCGAGAGCAATCTGAATGGTAAGATCTCCGAGTTCGCCATCAAAATCACCTTTACGGGCGGCGGCTTTAATCTTGGAGGTTGCATCGACGGCGTTAGAAACGAGTTCGCGCAAGAAAATTTCCTGATCGTTGTACAGGAATTGCTTGATGATCGGGAATATGTTTTCCGTCTCGACCGAAATCTGGCCTTTGGTCATCGTTGACATAGGAGGGAATGCTTTGAGTATTAACGTTGGGTGCCACGGTCTAGCCGCGAACGAATCAACATACCACAAAGGCCAGTCCATCCACTTTTTCCTGTCAGGCCGTCAGTCAGCTTACGCTAAAACCTGCATTTCCTGTCTACTTTGCTTAGAATCTTGTGTCAGAATGACCTTTCTCCAAAAGCAATGCGGCCCCTAGACCGCTCTCTAGCCTAGCGAAACGTCCAATTAATTAGACTTCGTGAAGCAATTTTATCGAACCTGTTGCACTTCTGTAAAACGCACTCCCTAGCGCAGACATACCGGTCCCTAGCAACAAGTGTTTGAATACTGCACTATGGTGCACAGAGCTATGGCATTCGGAATTATTGAACTCAGAATTCAAAAATCCACCCCCCAAGTGCGGTTTTGGCCCATCGTTTGCCTTATTAGCGATGTTGACGCAAACGAGCGCATCAAAATGGGAAACTCCCGCGGAGTAACCCAAATGGCACGGTTTTCGAACCTATGCAAACGTTGAACAGAAAGGCCTTCCAGCCGATTTGTAGCCAACTAACCAAAAAAATCTTTACCAATCGACGCTCCCCTCCCCATTACAATGAGGGTGTGACGAGACGAACCTTCGGGTTCTAGATTGAGTGGAAAGACCGACTATCGGGGGGTAGGGTTGTGTCCGGAAGCTCAATCATTTTCTA
Source organism: uncultured Saprospiraceae bacterium (assembly GCA_937923485.1). Classification (GTDB taxonomy): domain Bacteria; phylum Bacteroidota; class Bacteroidia; order Chitinophagales; family Saprospiraceae; genus CALDTK01. The sequence goes on along the minus strand of CALDUE010000053.1, from coordinate 9,120 downwards.
ACGTGGCCTACGTCGCTACGCCAGAAAAGAGGCTTAATCAGCCAACAAACAAACGGCCTTCTCGGCCGGCAAGATGTATGCTCCTTCTGGGGCTTACGAAGCGAGTGAGACCGGTTCCGCTGGGGGGTAAGGGCCGTGTTTTGCTCGCTTTTCTTTGTTTATCCTCCTATCGAGGATTCCTAGTCGGACTTAAAAAGTCCTCCGCAGTCAGAACTATCTCTTCGAGCGTGAAAGAAATCGGACGACTCCTAGCATCAGCCTCATCCAAGCCTACGTACACGTTGTACGCTCCGTAGGTTTCTTCCCAGTTTCCTTCACCTGCATAGTTTCGCAAACGAATCATAGGGATTTCGAGATCAACTTGCTGGCTAACACCTGGCATAATTGAGGTTTTTGCGAAAGCTTGCAGTACCCCATCTGGACGACCAGCTTCCTTTGGCCAACTAACGTAGGCCTGCGGTACAGCCCAGCCTCTTCGTGATCCATTCCCCTTGATCAATACTCTAATAACTAAAGTGTCAGACCACTTCAATGTTTCATTTGCTACATAAGCGGTGTCAATAGAAGGTTGAGAATAGTCCAAGCCGAAGCCAAATGGAAAGCGAGGCTCCTGTTCTATTTTGTTGAGCCAAGTATATCCATGGTAATAGCCGTACGTCACCGTGTCAGCGAATGGATCAAAGTTCGGAAGTCGATTAGTCTCACGGGGAATGCTCACAGGCAATCGCCCTCCTGGAATTGCCTGTCCTGCAAGTATTCGAGAAAGCGCTAACCCACCCTGCTCGCCAGGATACCATGCCATGAGCACTGAAGGAATACCATCAATCCATTCGTCCATCGTGATAGCAGAGCCGCCTATAACTACGGCCACTGTTTTTAAGTTGACGCCAGATAACGCCTGTAGGCGAGCCACATCTGCGCGCTTTAACCTCAGGTCAGTGCGATCCCCACCAGTACCCCAAGTCGGCTGACTCGGGTCGCGATCTCCGAACATTTGAATGTTTTCACCTTCATCATCTGAGGAGTACCCGACTACGGCAATGACCACATCTGCATCTATTGCAGCCTGCTTAAGCGCTTCCATGTCACCCTCCTCGATATAGACAATTTTCGCGTTATTATACACTTGAGTGATTCCTTCTAAAATCGTGATAATGGACTCCGGATCTACTTTCGAACTTGCCGCATCACCAAGATTATCTGCAGTCGCTAGCGGCCCTACGACTAGAATATTTTTAACCGCCGCAGGTGCTATCGGCAAAACATTGCCCTCGTTTTTCAAGAGAACCATAGCTTCTTCTGCTACCTTTTGAGCGAGTTTCTTGTGGTCGGGTGTTGAGAGCTTTGCAGCGTAATCTGTGCCGGCAACACCAGTACGAGACGCCCAAAACATCTTGCCAGCAACCACTCTTCGCACAAGCGTATCTATACGAGCTTCTTTAATCTTTCCTGCTTTAACGAGTTCAGGAATCTCTCCATAGACTTTTTTCCAAGGCATCTCGATGTCCATCCCCGCGTGGATGCCTGCTTCTGCATCGTAAACTCCATTAATCCAATCACTTGTAACGAATCCCTGCCACCCCCATTCGTCTCTGAGAACGCCTTCTAGGAGATAGCGGCTCTGACCAGCGTATTCACCCTGAACTTTATTATATGCACTCATTATTGAGGCTGCACCACTATCGACCACGGCCTTAAAATGCGGTAAGTAAACTTCATGTAAGGCGCGCTCATCGATAGATACATCTACTGTGAATCGACGATTCTCGAGAGAGTTCAAAGCGAAGTGTTTTGGGCAGGACATGACCCCATGCTTCTGAATCCCATTGACATGGGCAACCCCCATTCGTTCGGTCAAGAATGGATCTTCTCCATAGCTTTCCTGCGCGCGACCCCAGCCTGGATGACGAAGAAGATTGATGCAAGGACTAGCAATATAATTATAGCCACCTCGACGCGCTTCAATTCCTATGGCACTGCCAACTTCACGTTCAAGTTCTGGATTGAACGTAGCCGCGCGGGCCATCGCGACGGGATAAGCAGTGGCACCATTTTCAAAGGCGACGCCTCGCGGACCGTCTGTAAATGCGATCGGGGGAATATTAAGTCGTTCATTATATCCGCTGTTCACAATATCCCTTCCTGGAAGGGTTAAGAAGCGCAGTCCCCAACGCACCAACTGGAACGTGTTGCCAATGTCACCGTGCAGCTGCTCTGCCTTTTCTTCAAGCGTCATTTCCTCAACTAGTGCAGCAGCATTACTTTTCACTGTTTTGTAATCGAGGGAGCTATATGCTTGCATGCGCGGCGGTGGCGGAGTGCTTGCTGGCCAAAATATTAGCAGTGAGACTCCTATCGCAAAGACAGCGAGGAGTGCAAGAAAACCCAGGAATATCTTCTTAAGCATGCCTTAAACTTAAGGTGAAAGCCTCGCATAATCTTGCTTCTCTATAAATTTATTCTCAAGGGATTTAGCATTCTGCGATTCTATCTAATTATTGGATTAATTATCTGCTCAAAATATAGCGGAGTACAACTTTGATTTCAAGGCGCCCGCTATCTAGGGTATTTGCAAACCTAGTAACTTCGGTCAACGCTATTGATTTTGAAGTCTGAACGAGTTCAGAAGTACCGCTCACTAAATACGCGCAGCGCATCTTAAGGCTAGTAGTTAACCTCTAGCGCATCCAACGTCTGAAAGTCAAGCTGCCCTGCAGGAAGACCGTTATCCCGCTGGTAATTGAGGAGGGCTTTCTTCACCTCACTCGACGCGACTGTATGCTCTCCTCTAATGGCATATCCATTCGCTCGTAAGGCGTCTGATAACTCTCTAACTAAAGTAGGTGTCACATCACCGCCGCAAAGAATCTCCCTCCATTCGGTAAAGCCACCTTTTTTTCCTTCCGTAGGGGCGTGAAAAGTGTACATGGTGTCTAGCACGACGTCCTGCTCTCGAAGCTTTCGGAGCTTCTTCGGCACCTCAACAGGAATACGTTCTTGCACTGTGCCGTATTCATCAATGCTAACGTCGTGATACTTTACATTATAAGCGATATCATCCGATCCTGAATAAAGACGATAAACCGTGTAGGTCGTATCAGCGGGCTTTGCGGGAACGTCTGAAATCAAGCATTTTGCATAGCATTTTCCCGGTTGCGGATTGGGGGGCATATTGCCAATTTGAGCTAATGCAACGCAGGAATAGTTTAGCGCCAGAAATAGTATAAGTAATCTTAACATGGAGGTAAAATAGTAAATACTGATAAGTTCAGCCAAGTCGATTTTACCTTAAGGCTTGAGGGGGAATACAATCGACTAAGCGTTAACTAAGGTCCGCATCAATTCCTCTTCCATTTTTCTACTTCCCTTATCGGGTTTGGCTAAAGGCGGTCGTAAAAGCCTACTCGGCTCCGGATAATCGTCCGCATCATACTGATACAGCTTCCACTTTCCAAAACGATACTCAAGTGCTGTAAGGTTATCTACCCAATCACCTGCGTTGAGGTAATGCACTACTTCACCATTTAACTGGCGCTGTTCGATTTTCGGTTGGTGGATGTGGGCGCAGATTACGTGGTCGCAACCTTTGCTTTTCGCTAATCGACTAGCTGCTCGTTCGAAATGCTCAACGTAGGCTTCAGCTGCTTGCGGATTGGTTTTCACTTCCGTTGCAAGACTCCACTTCCGACGTCCCGCAAGTTTCCGAAAGGCTGTTCCTACCCAATTCCTCAGATTCACTAACGATCTCAAGGTGGGTTTGAGGATTCCCCAAACCCCGTTCATTTGGTCGGTAGAGAGCTTGTATTTCACTGCAGCATCAAGGCAATCTCCATGGAAGAAATAACACTTGTGCCCGTCAAATTGCAACAACAACTCTTCTCGGATGTGTAAGTTGCCCAAGGCAAGGTTGCCAAACTTTCGGAGCCGTGCATCGTGATTGCCCGTCAGGTAATACACCTTTGAACCGGCATGTGCGAAGTCCAGCACTTTACGGACCACTGCTAGCTGATCTTGCTTGAGTTTGCCTTGTTGCACCTTTGCCAGATCAATAAAATCTCCTGCAAGTACGAGCGTATCTGGCGTAATAGTATCCAAATAAGCCAATACTTCTTTGGCCTTCGACCTTGAAGAGCCGAGGTGCAAATCTGCCAATACAGCTACGTTCAAGTGACGTGTTCGTGGTGGAGCTACTGCCATCGAGTGCAAATGTCATGTTGCAATGTTATCGGAAGGTTATACAGATACTAAGAAATTGAATGGGATTGGGATATGGGACGTGGGACTTGGGATATGAGACGTGAGACGTGGGATGTGGGATTTGAGACGTGAGACGTGGGATTTGAGACGTGGGATGTGGGATTTCGGATCTCGGATCTCGGATCTCGGATCTCGGATTTGAGAATAGATTTTGGGCGTTGGTTCGATACTCGCTGGGCCAATCCTATTCCTATGTTGTCTACTATATCACATTCGGCCAAGCTACTAAGGAGTTATTCGGTTCAATCCTGCATTCAAAAGAACGTCTTCGTAGGATTCCCTATAGCGTAATCAAATAAGACAAAAGCAGCTGACGTCCTGCATAACTTAAGGTCTACACGTCTAAAGAGGGGCGGTTCGAACTTTGTTGCTTTGTGAAGACTGAAGGTCGCTTTGCGAGAACTCTCCATCCTGCTCTGTTCGGCCGATTTGGAGATCGACAGGACCCGCAATCGACTTCGTCGCTTACCTTTAAGCATGCGACACGCTTTCTACCTCTCCTATTTTTTACTTCTCTCGCTTTCGCTAAAACCCAACCTAGGTATTGCGCAAAACGAGCCACCTGCGTTTGATACTCGAATTACAGCGATCGCCAATGCACCCAGTGCAGAACGGATCGAAGCGGACATTCAAACACTCGTCGACTTTGGGACGCGGCATACACTTTCAGATACCGCTTCCACCACCCGTGGTATAGGAGCTGCTCGTCGTTGGATCAAAGCGGAATTCAATCGTATCAGTGCAGCTTGCGGAAATTGCTTGGAAGTCTATGAGCAACGCACGCTGGTGCCCTCTGAAGGGAATCGTCGCATCGACACACCTACCGTCGTCGTAAACGTGTATGCAGTTTTGCGAGGAACGAAGCGCCCAAATCACTACGTCATCATGAGCGGAGACATCGACAGTCGCATCAGTGATCCGATGAATCGAACTGACAATAGCCCAGGAGCAAACGACAATGCATCTGGAATGGCTGGGGTGCTTGAAGCAGCACGTGTTTTAAGCGAGTACCGTTTCGACAATTCGATTTTACTTGCGGGACTGAGTGGAGAGGAACAAGGTCTTTTCGGTGGAAAAGCCTTGGCTGAAAAGGCTAAGGCTGAGGGTTGGAACATCATCGGTATTCTCAACAACGACATGATTGGGAACATCCATGGGATTGATGGGGTGATCGATAATAGAACCTTCCGCATTTTCTCCGAGCCTAATTTTCAGGATGCCGATGAACGGCTACGTACTTGGCGTCGCTACTACGGAGGTGAGGTCGATGGAGCTAGCCGGCAGCTCGCCCGTTATGTGCATCGCATCACCCAGCAGTACATGCCGCAGATGAACCCGATGATGATTTATCGTTTGGATCGCTTTGGTCGCGGTGGACATCACAAACCTTTCAATGATGCTGGTTTTGCAGGTGTACGGATCATGGAAGCGCACGAGCAATACGACCGCCAACATCAAGATATTCGTACGGAAAATGGCATCGAATATGGCGATGTAATTAAGTGGGTTGACTTTGAGTACGCCGCAAAATTGACAGGTGTTAATGCCGCTACCCTAGCCTCTTTGGCTTGGGCGCCGCCTGTGGTGCAACGCGTGGATATCGGTGGCACAGTCGAACCTGCTGCCAGACTAGAGTGGATCCCGAACGCTAAAAACGACGTGCTCGGCTACAAAATTTATTACCGCCTCACTACTGAACCGCAATGGACCAATTACGTCTGGGTTCCTGCGGGAAAAACCTCGCATACCATGACTGGGCTTGTTGTCGACAATTACAATTTCGGAGTTGCTGCGGTTAGCTCGCTGGGGCATGAGAGTCTGGTGGTGTTCCCGAGCGTGGTTTTACGGAAGTAGAAAAGACAAAGCCCTTGAGAACGCAGCATAACTGCATCTTCAAGGGCTTTATCAAAATGCTATTCTTAAGCTTATCCAGCGGCAAGGCTAGCGGCCTTTTCGATTGCAGCAGCAATCTTCGCTTCTCCGCCCTCTCCCTGTATACCGTCAGCGGCAACGAGCTCTTGATCGGCTATACCAAGAAAACCGAAGAATGTCTTTAAGTGACCACTAGTTTGATCCCAATCACTTCCGATCGGGGTTCCGCCTGTAGCGATGGCGAAATACACCTTCTTACCTTCAAGCAAGCCTACGGGGCCCTGAGGTCCATATTTGAAGGTAACCCCTACTCGTGCGACAAGGTCGATCCAAGCCTTCAAGGTTGCAGGTATACCAAAGTTCCACATAGGTGTACCAACCACCACTACATCGGCTGTTAAAAGTTCGTTTGTGAGTGTGTCGCTAAACTTGATAGCGGACTTTTGTGCTTCACTGCGGTCTGCAGGCGGTGTGAAGTAGGAACCGATCATTTCGCCATCTACAAATGGCAAATTAGACTTGACGAGGTCGCGAGTCACGACTTCTACAGCGCCACTGTTGTTTTGGCGTAAGCTGTCGACGACGGTTTGACTTAATTTTCGACTTATGCTTTCGCCAAAACGGGGACTAGCATCGATGTGAAGAATCTTCATGTAGGAGATTTTAGGTGAATTAGATGTATGTACATCAATTCGTAGCCTAAGATTAAGTTGCCCGAAAAGGGCGAATGGTTGTAGAAAAATCTATTCGCCCTTTTTGAGTCGAGTCTTTACAGACAAACTAGGCTTGCCTAACACATCTTTTCCACGAAATCAGCCTGGATCATTCTTCCTCCTTCGGCTCTTCCTCTTCGAGGACGCCGCTTTGATCTAGCCAACCAAACCATTTCACTAACTTCTTAATATCGCTTGGGTAGACGCGTTCTTGGTCGTGGTTTGGTAGAATGTCGAGCATGTACTCACGAAACACCTCATTACTAGATTTCGGCGCTGGTATAGGATTATCCTCACGTTGCTCGATCATGCGGCCGATCACTTCCTTGAGGGGGAGGCTGTCTCCGTCGTCGGTGAAAATTGCGATCGATTCGAGCGGGGTGAATTGGTGCTGACGTGAACTGGCGAATTGTCGCGCTCCGCCGAGTAGCGGTTCAATAACTAAGCCACTAGGGCGATTGCCGACCATGCGGTAGAGTCCAGGTTTGCCAGATACTGAAAGGAGCCCGAGTAAGTTCATGGCGCGAATGTAAGCGGAATTGAGATTTGATGTCTCTGCGCTTTAAAATCGATTCCTTGACAATGAAGCGGACCAGAGGTAATAAAACGAGATGTCCAAATCAGGTTTTCAAAACCAAAAAAGGCCCTATTAAATTTCTTTCCTCAGCTTCAACGTGCTTAAGCCTCTCAACAGACCCTCGATAATCAAGTCAGCCTTGAGCAAGAGGTAGCATACCACTGATGCGCTTTCCCTCACACGGGCCAATAAATCTTTCGCAACGGGACCAAGGCCTTCGTATCTGAATCTATTGAGTCGTAATACTGAGTGAGAAACGTAGCAAGTCGTTCGAGGTCTATTAAGGTTATTGGTGTGTTTGTGCGATCTGCCTCCTCTCTAGCTTCTGGGGCGAAACCTCCAGTTGAAACAAGAAGTCCTCGATCTCCTTGGGGAATACCGCCGATGAAGTTGCACATATCCTGAACTCCCATTTTTCGCTTATGATGCATGACCTCGACGATGATGCGGGTAGACGCTAAACCGAGACCATCTGCTGAGACTAAAAAGCCTCTTCCAGTATCAGATGCGCTGTCTGTTGCCAAAGTCTTATATCCTATACCTCGAAGTACGCCCGCGACAAGTTGTTTCATCTGATTAACCTCAAGGGATAACAATTTATCCTTGATGAACTCTTGCCCTCGCGACTTCACTTCTCCAAATAGGTCATCGAGTGTCGCTTCGACTTTTCGTAAGTGGAAGGGATCAATTTTGGCTGAAGAAAGTTCGCCATCCTCATTCACTCTTGTTGTTCCTACTTTGGAGTTCAAGAGTCTATTTTGGCATTCTTCACCTTCGGAAGCCTCAGCCTTTCTTAATAAATCTGTGAGCGCCGACTCAGCAACTGTAAAGTCTGTCGCATTTGTACTTAAGTAGTTACGAGTCTCAGGGAGTAGATCTTCACGGAGGGTCTTGGCAAACCAAACGACTGGATGGCGATGCTTGAATTCAGGCACGTTATTGTGAAAGGCATAGGTCCCTGTCACTTCCCCTAGGTGATAAACACGCGTATCTCGATCAAAAGCAACGACGATATCACCCGTCTCGATTTCACGGAAGCGCAGCAAACGCCCAGCGTTATCCGCGATAGAATCGAGCGGCGCTTTCGAAAACAACTTTTGGAGTCGAAACTTGACTTGCCACCGTGCAGTGATTTCGCTTAGATCACCGACTTCATCGAAGCCAAGGGCGATGCAGTTTTGATTAAGAAATAGGGAAAGATCAGCTACTTGGTGATCGGATTGAATGAGGTGCGGCATGTAAGTGGATTATGAGGGTAAGATAGAAACATATGACGGTTTTTTGTTATTTGATTTACAACGAGAGGAAAACTTCACTTTGAATTATAGGTCTGCTAGTATTTATGAAGAATGATAAAGAGCAGAACCTACTACCTCGAATTTTCAGGGCGGTTCACTACTCGTCATTTCGTGCCTCATAAAAACCTAGTCATCCATACTCGGTACTGGAAGAAAAACCTCTGGAGGAAGTGATGACGCTACATTCTCTATTCTATTGGGAAGTTGAGCTAGTAGCTCCTCTTTGTTCAAGTCAATCGTGTAGACGTATATTTCATTTAGCGCTACCACCAAACACTCATCTTTTACGGCATAGCGAGCTTTTCCGAACATTGGAGACTGTAAAATAGAATAGCGTAGTTGATCAGGCTGGAAACTTAAATCTATTGTCAACTTCTCATTTTGTAAATCGATAGAAAGGATT
>CALDUE010000052.1 GCA_937923485.1 uncultured Saprospiraceae bacterium | reverse complement strand
TGAGAAATGGGAAGATGGATGGGACTGTCTGTTTAGCGCACTATCCTCGATCAATCAAGATAATTTTGGCTCCGAAATATTCATACGAAATCAGAGCCACGCTGTATCCGAAGCGCTGAACAGGCAGATGATGCATTATGCATACCACATCGGTCAAGTTGTATACATAGGGCGAATGGCGAAAGCACAAAATTGGCAAAGCTTATCCATTCCAAAAGGGAAATCCAAAGACTTCAATCTTCAGAAATTTTCAAAAGGAAAGCACAAAGGGCATTTTACGGATGAAATGAAGTAGCTTTACTAAAGATAGCAAATACCACATAGCTGACAACAAGTTCTGAAACTCAGAAAATGCACTAGCTAAATTTCAATCATCGATGGCTTTCAATGCTTAACAATCTTTTATTACTTTCTATGTTGATGTTGACCTTGGTTCCTATCCAAATGAATGGGCAGGAAAACAACTCAATTCTATGTTCTGATGGTATTGATAATGATGGAGATGGGCTCATCGACTGCTTAGATGGTGAATGCGCAAGTCTATCAAATGACGGCTGCACAATATGTTCTGATGGAATCAGCTTTGCTGATACGCTATTAGAGTACACGCCAGGCTGTCCTGTTTCAGATCCGTTTCCTCTCGGAGCACTTGGCGTTAGTGATTGGTCAGGTGCTCAGATGGATGCGCCTGAAATTGTATTTCTTGGACAGGGCGGGGTTTTAAAGTTAGGATTCACAGATAATTTACTGGCAAACTCGGGGAACAATCAAGATGATTTATTTGTCTTTGAAGTCGGTCTTGCTATAGAAGAGACTGAATTAGCTTTAAGGCCTTTTGATCTATTTACAGAAACTCAATTGATAACTCAAGGTTTTCCCGATTTAAATTCCGATGGCTATTTTGAAATGGGAACTATTCGTGGATCTACCTCAAGGGTTGACATAGACTCCTTACTGCTAGGATTTACAGCAGGTGAGCTGAAATTTGATGCTATTGAACTAACGGATATAGTTGACGAACCCTGTAACAATGGCACTCCTGGTGCAGATATAGATGCAGTATGCGCACTCTTTTATATCCCCATAGATTGCAAAGGAGTACTAAATGGATTAGCTATTATTGATGATTGTGGGGAATGCAATGAACCAAGCGAACCAAGCTTTAATCAATCTTGCAAAGATTGTAATGGAATACCGAATGGAACATCAGAAATTGACTACTGTGGAGTCTGTCTTGAAATAATTGACCCTAGTTTCAACACGTCGTGTGAGGATGAAAATATTATTTACATACCAAATGCATTTTCTCCAAACAATGACGGAACAAATGACAATTTTGCGATCTTTAAACCTCAAGATAAAGATGCCCAAATTATTAGCTACAAGATTTTCAATAGATGGGGAGAGTTGATATATCAGATAAATAATCGTCCATTCGATTCAACCGTTGCATGGTGGAATGGAAAATATAACGGAGAAGATGTCGAGGCAGGCACATATGTCTACTTGATCGAAGTTAAGTTTCTATTTGGAGAAGTAAGAGATTTTCATGGAAACGTCACTGTTACAAGATGATGTAGTGATGGAAAGCACAACTCCCCACGATGCGCTTAATCATCTTAAAACCTTAGTTCAAAAGAACTGTTAAACCCCTGATGGCAGATAGCTAATCACAAGCGGAAAGACTATAATTCATAATAGTGAGAGTCCTCATCACGTTCTCCACCTTCGCAGGCTTAGCATGTTGAGAACGGCAGTAATAATTGAAAAGAAGTATGACACGAAAAAGTACAAAAGGCTCAACAAAAAGAAACCTGTATGTTCTAGTTGGAGTTTTAATCGTTGCAAGTATCACGCTACGATTTCTTAGTGATATTAATTTTGAACAATCATCTATATTATTTATTGGGTTACCAGCATTGATAACCCTTTTAATGATAAAATATACGAAGACGCCAAAGAATGCCTATGGCGTTGTTTTCAGAGTTATCACACTCTTTTTCTTGATGTCCTCAATTGTTTTGGGAGAAGGAATCGTCTGTATACTTTTTTCTGCACCCCTATTCTACGGTGTAGCAGCCTTAGTCGTATTTATTTCAGAATACTTAAAAAAGAAGAATAAAGAAAAACTACTGTCACTTATCATCGCACCAGTCCTATTAATTATCTCCCAACCCTTTGATATTAAAGTAGCGCCTGAAGTCCAGGTCGTAGAGACCTTTGTTACTATTGAGAAAGACGTTTCGATTGACGCATTGAACAAAAGCCCTGACTTTTTAAAAAACTACCCTAATTTCTTCAAAATTGGTTTTCCGAAACCGCTTGGAATTAAAGGAACAGGAACAAATGTCGGAGATAGTAGAGACATCCAATTCGAATCCAACACGAAAGGTATTGGAACATTGTCACTAGAAGTGATTGAACAGAACAAGACTAGTATTACGTTCAAACCTACCAAAGACGATACACACATTGATCATTGGCTGACTTGGAACGAAATGAAGATAGAGATAATCGAATCAGGTCCGAATCAGTCAACGATAAAATGGACTAGTCAATATCAATGCGATCTAGGCCCTCGCTGGTATTTCGAACCGCTAGAAGAAATCACAGTTGGAGTAATGAATAAACATTTAATAGATGTTTACTTCAATTAGCAGTGACCCTGCAGTTCTTGGTAACACTCTAATCGTACTTGCTCTTCTATTTTTAGGGTACATATTTCTTCTCAAAGAGCAAGAGCCAAAATTGAATTGGGCTGCTTTTTATTCAGTGCTTTATACCTCCATCACGCTTCCGATAGTCAACTACTTCTGCGTAGAATTTGGAATGTGGAATTTTATCGGACAGGATGTTAACTCAATACAACTCCCCTTCAATATTTATTTCCTTTGGGTTGTAGCATGGGGCATTTTACCTATTTTCTTTCTAAAAGGTAGATATATTCTACTCGTAGCTGCACTACTGTTCTGGTTGGATATTCTGGTAATGCCAGAACTTGAAAAAATTGGAATTCTTTCGCTTCATAAAAACTGGTTACTTGGAGAGCTGCTGTTGATAGCTCTTGTTTTCATGCCCTCATACTTCTGGGCATCATGCAGCTACAATAACAAATGTATCGGAGTTAGGGCCTTTTTTCAAGTCGTTGTAATGTGCTGCGCCTTTTTGATAGGTCTCCCATTCATTTTACGGGTTTATGGCCTCATTGACACTCTACAACTGTACTCAGCTCCCTTTACACTTCAAATCTTTATCATTATTGTTTTCCCCTCCCTAGTCGCTGTAGTTGACTTAGTGTCGAAAGGAGAAGGAACACCTTTTCCGTACGACCCTACCAATCACCTAGTCAAAACAGGAGTCTACGCGTATTGTCGTAACCCTATACAATGGTCGTTTGCGCTCATGTTCATTCCTCTAAGTATGTATTATTCATCTTACTATTTGCTAGTAGGTGCCCTTATCTCAATCGCCTACTCGTTTGGCGTGTCAGATTATCAAGAATATGCTGACATGGAAAAACGGTTTGGAGATGACTGGAATGAATACAAAAGAAATGTACCGAAATGGCGCTTTCTATGGAAACCCACGGCAGTGCCAAAAGGAGAAATTTACTTTGATGCCAATTGCAGGCAGTGCAGTCAAATAAGTCGATGGTTTTCGAGTAAGAGTGCAATTAACTTAGACATAAAAACATCCTCAGAATTTTATAATAACACGATTCTTCAAGCAACCTATATTGATCACAATGGCATAGAATTTAAAAGCGTACGTGCTATTGCCTGTTGCTTAGAACACATCAATTTAGCCTATGCCACCCTTGGTTGGTTTATGAGGATGCCGGTTATCAATCATATACTTCAAGCCATAATCGACTCGATGGATTTTGAGGTTAAGGGAGACAATTGTGAGATAGAGTAATCGCCATTCTACTTTAAAAGGCTGTCTAAGTAACCCCAAGCCAAAAAAGGGCTGAAAGACCTAAATCTTCCAACCCTTTGTAAGTTGTTTTAGCGAAAGCTTAAAAGCTCAACAGACTACCAACGACCACCGCCATCGCGTCCGCGACCACCGTCACGTCCACCACCGCCGCCGTAGCCACCGCGTCCACCACGATTGCCACCACGATCACGATCACGACCGCCTCCGCCATAACCACCACGTCCGCCACGATCACCACCGCGTCCACGTCCGCCGCCGCCATAGCCACCGCGACCACCGCGTCCGCCGCGATCGCCACCACGGCCACCGCCGCCACGTCGGTCATCATAATCACCAGGTCCTTCACCTTCCCCTGGCGCTGCAGGGTTGATGCGAACTGGACGACCGTCAAACTCAAGCGCACCGATGCGATCGATAACCTGCTTTGAGAGACCTTTGTCTACGTCGAAGAAGGTATGCGTTTTGTTCATTGTGATACGACCGATGTCCTTTCCTGTTATGCCTCCTGCGTCGCAGAGCATTCCAAGTAAGTTGCCTTTACGGCCCCCTACATCCATGCCACCGACGTTGATGAAGATGCGCTCCATGTTAGAATCGTCGCGTTGCCTGCGGCCACCTCTATCATCGTCACGATTCTTCCGATCACGGTTGTTTCGGTCACGCCTGTCATTGAGGTCTGGCGCAAATCGATAATCGTTAAATAGCTTCTCAAACGAACGACTTGCAATACGCTTGATGATGTCTTCGCGATCAAGTCCCTCAAGTTCTGCTTCAATCGCAGGGAGGTAGTCTCCCAAACCATCAGCCACTTCTACATTTTTAAGACGACGCATGTTGGACAACAAACGACGCTCAATAATCTCGTCTCCTCCTGGAATCTGAACCTCTTCAAAGCGCGTCTTGATGATGCGCTCAATGTTGCGAAGCTTGCGCGTATCACCTGGGTGAAGCAAACAAAGCGAAACACCCGTTGCACCCGCACGACCGGTACGGCCTGAACGGTGGGTGTAGAAAGCAAGATCGTCTGGTAGGTTGAGGTGAAAGACGTGTGTGATTCCTGTAACGTCAATACCACGTGCGGCAACATCTGTTGCTACCAAAACCTGTAGGCGCTTGCTACGGAAACGAGCCATCACGTTATCACGCTGCGACTGGGAAAGGTCACCGTGAATCGCATCGACATTGTATCCGTCACTAGAAAGTTTTTCAGCAAAGTCTTTCGCATCTGCACGTGTACGTACGAATACCAATCCGTACATGTCTGGATCGAAATCCAAGAAGCGGCGTAAGATTGGAAAACGCTCACGCGGACGTGCAATCACAAAGCGGTGTGAAATGTCAGCGTTAGAAGAGTTTCGCTCTCCAGACTGTACCTCAGCGGGATCGCTCATGTACTCGCTCGCAATGCGGCGAACTTCTCTAGGCATCGTTGCTGAGAACAACCACGTGTTCGCAGTATCTTGAATAGACTCGAGAATATCGTCGATCTCCTCTTTGAAGCCCATGTTGAGCATCTCGTCGGCCTCATCCAAGATGAGGTATTTTACTTGCTGCAGGTCAACTGCGCGGCGACGAATGAGGTCGCGTAAACGGCCTGGTGTAGCAACCACAATCTGAACACCCCGACGTATTTGTCGAATCTGTCCTGAGATGTCAGCACCACCGTAAACAGCTACAATTCCAACACCTCGCATGTGCTTGGCGAAGTTCTCCATCTCTCCCGTAATCTGGAGACAAAGCTCCCGTGTAGGAGATAAAATAAGTACTTGAGGAACGCGTGTCTCCGTGTGGATGCGGTTCAATGCAGGAAGGCCGAAAGCTGCGGTCTTACCAGTACCCGTTTGTGCAAGTCCGACGAGGTCGGTGTCACGTTCGAGCAAAATTGGAATTGCCTGCGCTTGAATAACAGTTGGGTATTCGAAGCCCATGTCTGCAACAGCGCGCTGCAGTGGTTCGATCAGACCAAGTTCTTTGAACGATGGTCGATCCGCTTTAGAATCGCTCGAATGCTTTTCATCATCGGAAGCATCCTCCGAGGTAGTTTCTAAATGTGAGGTGTCTTCGAAGTCAAACGCTTCTTCGGCGCGCTTTTTCGCTTTTTTGTTCTCCTTCTTCGGAGCACGTTCCTTCTTGGCTTTCTTCTCCTTTTTAGCTTTCGGAGTTTTGCCGATGGCACCGGTTACTAGGGACATAGCTTCTGCGTCTAGGACGTCTTCAGCAGGTGCATTTGGATCAGCTTCGAATGGAAGTGGTTCGTCGTAATCGTCCTCTTCATCAGCAGTGAATGCTGCGTGGTCGATCATTAAAGGTGCGTCATCGTCAGCGAAGACGAGTTCCTTCTTTTTGGCTTTTTTGGCAGCCTTGGGCTTGGATTCAGCTTTTGCTTTGGACTTCGCCTTAGCTTTCGCTTTTGGCTTCGCCTCGGCTACAGGTGTTTCCAAAGCAGCAGCTTCAGCAAGTTTTTTGGCTTTGTTTGCTGCGCGGGTGGCGGCAGCTTTTTTGGCGGAAGCAGATCGCTTTGCAGCTAGCTCTTCGGCAGTGAGTTCAGTGGCTTTCTTGGCCATGTCAAAAGTGGTTTTAGCGAAAGTCCCGCCATGCGGCGAG
>CALDUE010000051.1 GCA_937923485.1 uncultured Saprospiraceae bacterium | reverse complement strand
GATGGTAGCCTCACTGCACGAGGTGAGACCATCATTTCTCAAACCCCGGCAGGCCGGTTTGGTCGTCCAGAAGAATTGCTGAGTACACTTAAATTCCTCTGCGATCCAGCCTCTAGTTTCGTCACCGGAATCGTCGTTCCTGTTGATGGTGGCTTTAGTGCGTTTTCAGGGGTGTAGCAGTATAGGTAGCGTCATCCCGTTGGAGTCCCGCGAAGCGTGGATCCACGTGTCTTGACCCACGCGAACAGCGGGGCTCTACACGGGGCTGACGAAAGTCGCGATCGAGGGAACGCGATTTTGGTTAATTTTCCGCTGCTCCTCCACTACGCCAGCTCCTAAGTCGCGGCTTTGGTCGGAGTGACGCTAAGTTTAAATTCGAAATCCCACCCCCTCTCATGAAAGCTCTCTCTCAAACTTGGCGTTGGTACGGACCGAATGATCCCGTTTCGCTGTGGGACATTCGTCAGTCAGGAGCGACGGGTGTTGTTACAGCCCTGCACCACATTCCAAGCGGGGAAGTGTGGACCGTCGAAGAAATCGAAAAGCGCAAAGCTGAATTGGCCGCCGCTGGTTTGACCTGGGATGTCGTCGAAAGTGTGCCCGTCCACGAAGACATCAAGCGGCGATCGGGGGACTACAAACGTCACATCGAGAATTACAAAACCTGCATCCAAAACCTCGGAGCGTGTGGCATCGAAGTGTTGACTTACAACTTCATGCCCGTTTGTGATTGGACGCGTACCGACCTTGCATACGAGTTACCAGATGGCAGCAAGGCGCTTCGGTTTGACAAAGAAGAATTTGCAGCTTTTGAGCTTTATATTCTTAAGCGCGAAGGAGCGAAGAAGGAGTACTCAACTGTTTTACAGGCTTCCGCCAAAACTCGTCTTGACGCAATGACTGCCGAGCAACGAGATACCCTCACCAAGAATATTATTGCTGGTCTTCCAGGAGGAACAACGGCGAGCGCGGATGGCATGACAAGTTTTCGCGAAAGCTTAGCAACCTATGCGGATATTGATGAGAAGGTACTCCGTGAAAACCTCGTGAAGTTCGTCAGCGAGATCGCACCGGTAGCTGAAGCAAGTGGTGTTCGTTTGGCGATTCACCCAGATGACCCACCATTTCCAATCTTAGGTTTGCCGAGGGTCATGAGTACGGCGAGCGATGCCCGACACCTACTCACGGAAGTCAATACACCAGCAAATGGACTCTGCTTTTGTACAGGAAGCTACGGCGTTCGTGCAGATAACGACTTGCCAGCAATGGCAAAAGAATTTGGAGATCGAACGCACTTCGTCCACCTCCGTGCGACACGCCGCGACGATGCGGGCAATTTTTACGAAGCCGATCATTTAGATGGAGACGTCGACATGTATGGCGTCATGTCAGAATTAATGAAGGCTGCTGCGCGCAAAGCGCATGACCTTCCAATGCGACCTGATCACGGGCACCAAATGCTCGATGACCTCAAGAAAAAAACGAATCCTGGCTACTCAGGTATTGGACGTTTACGTGGGCTCGCAGAATTGCGTGGATTGATGTACGGCATCAAGCGAAGCAGTGGGTTATTGCTCTTAATTCTGGCGATGCTGTTGGGGAGTTGTAGTGATACCATGGTCGGGCCAAAGACAGTCTACCTCGCGCACACCCTTCCCGTTGTGCATCCCGTCCACATGGGCATTGAGGTCTTCGCCGATGAAGTCGAGCGCCTTTCAAAAGGTGAACTCTTGGTCAAGATTTTCCCCGACGGTCAGCTAGGGACCGAGCGTGAAGTTTTGGAGTTACTCCAGATTGGTAGTATTCCAATGACCAAGGTTTCGGCTGCTGCCATGGCCAATTTCGCACCAGAGTATGAGGTGCTTGGTGTGCCGTATCTCTTCCGCGATGAAGACCATCTCTTTCGCGTATTAGAAGGAGAGGTTGGTGAGCAAATTCTTGCTTCAGGTACCGAAAAGCTCTTGAGAGGATTGGCTTATTACAACGCTGGAAGTCGGAGCTTTTATACGACAACAAAACCCATTCGAACACCTGAAGACCTAAAAGGTCAGAAAGTGCGCGTCATGAATCACCAGATGTCGGTCGACATGGTGAATGCCATGGGCGGTGCAGCAACACCGATGGCGTATGGTGAGCTCTACACTGCGTTGCAGCAAGGCGTCGTTGATGGTGCTGAGAACAATCCACCGAGCTTCGTGACATCTGGTCATTACGAAGTAGCCAAGTATTATAGCCTTGATGAGCATGCTTCCTTGCCCGATGTGCTTGTGATGAGTACTACATATTGGGACAAGCTCAATGAGCAAGAACAGGCTTGGCTTCGTGAAGCAGCGAAGTCATCGGTTACTGCGCAACGCAAGTTCTGGTCGGACGATGTCGCAGCGTCCATGAAAAAAATAAAAGCAGCTGGAGTGGAGGTTATTCGACCGAACAAGGCACTCTTTGCTGAGCGGGTGAGTGAGGTTATCGCTGGCTTTGCAGACACTCCAGAACGCAAGGCCTTAATTACCAAAATTCAAGCCCTGTAAGCATGCGAAAACTCTACGATAGGTTGTTGGTTTGGCTCGAATATGCGCTCGTCGTGATTTTCGCGCTCATGGTGGTGGACGTGCTCTGGCAGGTCTTTAGTCGCTATGTCATCGGTCAGTCGAGCTCCTTTACTGAGGAGTTTGCGCGCTTCGCATTGATCTGGTTGACCCTCCTCGGCGCAGCTTACCTCAACGGCAGGCGCGCGCACTTAACAATGGACTTTTTGACGCGGAAGCTTTCACCTGAAGATCTCAAGAAGCGAAAGAAAGCTATCGCATGGTTCATGTTCTTCTTCGCGCTCATTGTCATGGTGATCGGCGGAGGGAACTTGGTGTACACTACGCTACGATTGGGTCAAGTTTCTCCTGCGATAGGTGTGCCGCTCGGTATCGTTTATGCGGTTGTTCCGATTTCAGGTTTGCTGGTATGTTTTTTCACAGGCATGCAAACCCAAGGGCACGGCTCTACGCAAACTGGTCTTTCACATAATCCATCGGCATGAGCATCGAACTGATTTCCATTCTGGTGCTCTTCGTGAGCTTCTTTGCCTTGCTTGCCTACGGAGTTCCGGTTGCGTATAGCATCGGCGTTTCGACCTTGGGTACGATGCTGCTCAACATTGTGGCACTGCCTGCAGTAACGACTGTTGCCCAGCGTATGACGACGGGCATCGACAGTTTTGCGCTGTTGGCCATTCCGTTTTTTGTGCTAGCTGGCGAGTTGATGAACAGGGCTGGTATAGCCGGTCGGCTCATAGACTTTGCCAAAAGCCTAGTCGGAAGTCTGCCCGGTGGTCTCGCCTACGTCAACGTAGTAGCCGCCATGCTTTTTGGAGCGATTTCAGGATCGGCGGTAGCAGCAGCTTCGGCGATTGGTAGTGTGATGACCGACCGCATGGAAGAAGAAGGTTACCCAAGAGCATTCAGCGCCTCGGTCAACATTACGGCTTCGACAACAGGTTTGCTCATTCCGCCATCAAACGTGCTTATCGTTTACGCCTTGGCGAGTGGGGGAGCGGCGTCGGTTGCTGCGCTTTTTATTGCTGGTTACGTTCCAGGTTTCCTGGTTGGACTAGCGCTCATCTTGGTGGCTGCCTTCATTGCGCGTAAGCGTGGTTTTCCCCCAGGGGAGCGGGTCGCGATTTCAAAATTGATTAAGGATTTTGGTCGAGCGGCCTTGAGTCTTTTAATGCTCGTCATTATCGTTGGTGGTATCGTTGCAGGAGTCTTTACGGCTACCGAAGCGGCGGCGGTGGCGATTGCCTATGCAGCAGGATTGGGTTTTGCTTACGGTACGATCAAGGTAAAAGACTTGCCTTCAGTTTTGCTGGCAAGCTCAAAGACAACGGCCGTTGTCATGTTCCTCATTGCAACATCTATGGCAATGTCTTGGCTCTTTTCGTTCGAGAGTATTCCGCAATTGATGACGACGTTTTTGCTAGAAACGGTAAGTCACCCGATCGCGATTTTCTTACTAATCAACCTTACGTTACTCGTGGTCGGCACCTTTATGGACATGACGCCAGCGGTCTTGATTTTCACGCCGATCTTTCTGCCTGTGGTCACAAGCTTAGGCATGGATCCGGTTCACTTTGGAATCATCATGGTGCTCAATTTGTGCATTGGTTTGTGTACGCCGCCGGTCGGCACGATCCTCTTTGTCGGAGCTGGAGTCGCTAAGATTTCAGTCGCCGATGTCATTAAACCTTTGCTTCCTTTCGTGGTCGCAATGGTGGTCGTTTTACTTCTCATCACCTTCTTACCACAGTTGTCGCTATGGCTACCTGGAGTATTTGGACTTTAAATAGGCTTGTTGGTTTTTCAGTCCTGTTCGAGGAACGAGGATCCTCGACATCAAGCGGGACTTACACCAAAAACAAGCATTTCGTAAATTAATATCAATGAGCATGTTTTCACTCCAAGGAAAAGCAGCAATCGTTACCGGCTGTAAACGCGGCATCGGAATGGCGATGGCTATTGGATTGGCTGAAGCAGGAGCCGATATCATCGGCGTATCTGCAACACTCAAGCCGGGAAGCGATGTCGAAAAAGCGGTGGTCGCAACCGGCCGAACCTTCACGGCTTATCAAGCTGATTTTTCAGATCGCAAAGCACTCTATGCCTTTGTTACCGAGGTCAAAGCAGCACATCCACGAATTGATATTCTCGTTAATAATGCAGGTACGATTTTACGCGAACCTGCAGCTACGCATTCTGATGAATACTGGGATAAAGTGATTGACATCAACCTGAATGCTCAATTCATTTTGACGCGAGAGTTTGGAAAAGATATGGTTGCTCAAGGTGGCGGGAAAGTGATTTTCACCGCCAGTCTTCTCACCTTCCAAGGGGGCATCACTGTCCCTGGATACGCGGCGAGTAAAGGTGCGATTGGTAGCTTAATCAAAGCATTCGCCAACGAATGGGCAGGCAAAAATGTCAACGTCAACGGCATCGCTCCTGGCTACATTGCTACTGACAATACAGAAGCATTGCGCGAGAATCCTGAACGCAGCGCTTCTATTCTTGGTCGTATCCCGGCAGGTCGCTGGGGACAACCAGAAGACTTCAAAGGACCAACCATATTCCTTGCTTCTCAGGCAAGTAATTACGTCTCAGGTGAAATCTTGGTCGTAGACGGAGGCTGGATGGGAAGGTAACGTTAGTTGTTGAGGTATTTAATTGTTCAGTTGTTGATTTTCAACAAGACGTCCTAGAGCTGTTCAAATTAATAACTAATACAATCAACAATTAATTAATTCGACACTGAATTTAATCACTCAATAACTGCACAATTCAACAACTGGAAATATGGAACAACGATATGAAGCATCCCCGCGTGAAGTGATGCGCATGAATACCGACGAGCTACGTGCAGACTTTCTCGTTCAGGATTTATTCAAAAAGGGTAAAGCCAATTTTATGTACAGCCACTATGATCGGATGGTAATTGGTGGAATGATGCCTACTACGAAAGCACTCGGCTTAGGGAAGCATGATGAATTACGAAGCAAGTTTTTCCTCGAACGTCGCGAAGCTGGTTTTATCAATATTGGAGGTCCAGGTAAGATTATTGCTGACGGTAAAACCTTCAAGGTTGATAAGCTCGGTTGCGTTTATCTCGGTCGCGGTACAAAGAAGGTCACGGTAAGCTCTGTCAACTCGAAAAAGCCAGCTAGTTTTTTCGTGTTCTCGGGTCCAGCGCACATGACGC
>CALDUE010000050.1 GCA_937923485.1 uncultured Saprospiraceae bacterium | reverse complement strand
GCCCCTTGTAAAGGGGCACCGATCTGACCTTCACCTTGGGCAACGCGATTTCGAACCACCGTTACATTGGCGTGCAGATCGAGCGCTGCCTCTGTGCGCGTTTGACCGTTGAGTTTGAACAACACCAAGACCTCACCAGATGCACTCGGCACCGTACGACTCAAATACTTGACGTTGATCGTCTTTCCCTTTTCGAGCTCGACCTCAATCTCTTCGTTTGGCGCTAAGCCATAGAAGAAGGCGGGTGTTGGAATAGGAGCGACGACACTATACGTTTCATGAAACGCTACGTAATCTTTAAATACCTGCGGATACAACAAGGATGATAGCAACTGAGTACTCTTAGATGGATCGCCTACAATTGGCGGAGCATCTGGAAATGCCTCAGCAAAAGCCTTCGCTTCTTCGGCAAAATCAATCTTCTTTAACTTTGAATTAGGTCTGCCTTTGTAAGGCTTCTCCCCTTGCAAAACAGCCTTTTGGAGTTTCTTCGGAAATCCACCCGTTGCTTGACCTAAATCTCCACGCATTAATTGGCGAATACTATCTGGCCAACTCAATGTATTTTTAGGATCGAGCATCTGCTCTTCGGTCAGGTCATTGCTCGTCATGAAGAGCGCTAAATCTCCAACCACCTTACTTGACGGAGTCACTTTTACTAAGCGTCCGAGCATTTCATCTGCTTTGGCATAATTGGCTTTCACCTCTTCAAAACGATGCTCAAGTCCCAGCCCACGGGCCTGCGGACGCAAATTCGAATACTGCCCGCCTGGAATCTCCGTATCGTAAATCTCAGCCGTTCCGCTGCGAAGTTCCGTTTCAAAAGGCAAATATGAAGTTCGGACAGCTTCCCAATACTGACTGTGTCTATTAAGTGAATCAAGATCAATCTTGTGTTCACGCTTAGTATCTTGAAGCATAGCCACAACCGAATTAAAACTCGGTTGAGACGTGAGTCCAGACATTCCTGCTAAAGCGCAATCAATTACGTCAACTCCTGCATTAACGGCCGACAGGTACGTCGCACTTTGAATGCTCGAAGTATCGTGCGTATGTAGGTGAATTGGAAGATCTACGGCCTTGCGTAGCGCAGGAATTAAGATTTCGGCAGCCTTCGGTTTGAGCAAACCTGCCATGTCTTTGATTGCCAACATATGCGCACCGGCATCCTCTAGCTGACGAGCAAGATCTAGGTAATAGTCAAGGGTATATTTTGTTTCCTCCGGACTGCTCAAATCGCCCGTGTAGCACAAGCAAGCTTCTGCAATAGCGTGGGTCTGGTTGCGCACCACTTTGATCGCAGGTGCCATAGACTTCACCCAATTGAGTGCATCAAAAATGCGGAAGACGTCGATGCCTTCTTCAGCGGCTTTGACGGTAAATGCAGAAACGAGGTTATCTGGATAGGCTTTGTACCCTACCCCATTGCTTCCCCGTAGCAGCATCTGAAACGGGACGCTGGGCATCGCTGCTCGTAAAAGGCGCAAGCGCTCCCATGGGTCTTCTCGCAAAAAGCGAAGACAGACGTCAAAAGTTGCTCCACCCCACATTTCTAAACTGAACAGGTCAGCTCCATGATCACGATCATAAGCTGCAGCTACTTCGAGCATGTCGTAGGTCCGCATCCGCGTGGCGAGCAAACTTTGATGCGCATCTCTAAAGGTCGTATCCGTGTATTGGATCGCCTTGTTCTTTTTAATGGTTTTGGCGAAAGCCTCAGCACCTAATGACAACAACTTTTGACGTTGCCCCTTTCCGTTGCTAGTTACCTCAGCAGCAGTGGGAAGTACAGGCGTGCGTAAGCGAGCGCGGACATCCTTGATACTCACCTTTCCTTTCACAGTGTCATTGCCATTGACGATAGTGTGCGCGAGATATTTCAAGACCTTCGTACCGCGATCTTTACGAATCGGCAAGTCGAACAGGTTCGGATGCTCGCTGAAATAGTCGACCGTATACTCACCTGAAAGGAAGTCTGGGTCGCGTAGAAGGTTGAGCAGGAAGTCAATGTTGGTCTTCACTCCACGCACTCTAAATTCTCGCAAAGCGCGGTGCAGACGCTGAGCAGCACCTGTCAACGTTCGCCCACCAGCTGTGACCTTGACCAGCAAGGAATCAAAAAACGGACTGATGACTGCTCCTGCATAAGCGCTACCAGCATCAAGGCGAATACCAAATCCGGAAGCAGATCGATATGCTGTGAGTGTCCCGTAATCAGGCTTGAAATCGTTGGCCGGATCTTCTGTTGTCACTCGGCATTGAATCGCACAGCCACTTAACGGGATGTCTTCTTGACGGGCAATACGCAGTTCTTTATCACTGAGTCTGTAGCCCATACAAATGAGCAATTGGGAGCGCACGATATCGATGCCCGTGACCTCTTCGGTAATGGTGTGCTCAACCTGAATTCGAGGATTCACCTCGATGAAATAGATGTTGTATTGCTTATCGACGAGAAATTCCACGGTTCCTGCACATGAGTAACCAGCCTCCTTTCCGAGACGGATCGCGAAGTCATACATTTTCTTCTTCACGAACTGAGGTAGGGTCAGGCATGGAGCGACTTCGACGACTTTTTGAAAGCGACGTTGCACAGAACAATCGCGCTCATACAAGTGGACCAAGTTGCCGTGGGTATCCCCGAGAAGTTGAACTTCAATGTGTTTCGGTCTTTCGACAAAACGCTCTAAAAAGACGCTGCCATCACCGAAAGCGCGTTCAGCTTCTGAACTAGCCTCTTCTACCGCCTGTTTGAGCTTGCTCGGTTCATGAACGACGCGCATTCCGCGGCCACCTCCACCGCTAGCAGCCTTCACCATGATTGGGTAGCCGATACGTTTAGCCTCTGTTTTAGCGACAGCGAAACTGCTGATCAACTCCTTCGAATCCTCAATAACAGGCACATCGCACCGACGAGCCAGCTCTTTGGTCATCCGCTTATCTCCCATCTGCGCCATGGCTTCTGGACTAGGCCCGATAAATACAATATCCTCTTCTCTACAGCGGGTGGCGAGCTCTAAACTTTCACTCAAAAATCCATATCCCGGGTGAATAGCCTCTGCACCACACTGCTTGGCGCAAGCGATGATCGCGTCTATGTCTAGGTAAGGTTTGAGCGGTTCGTCAGCTGCGCCAATTTCGTAACTCTCGTCGGCCTTGTAGCGGTGTAAAGAGTAGCGATCCTCTCGGGTGTAGATCGCCACGGTGCGGAGTTCTAACTCGGAAGCTGCACGCAGCACACGAATAGCAATTTCTCCTCTATTGGCGACTAGTACTTTTAGAAAGGGGCGAGTTGGCATAGTTGAACTAATTGGCAATTGAAGCTTGGTGCCCGTGGGGGCACGCGGCAAAGAAACGTTTGCCCATTGACTTTACGTCGGCTAGATACAAACGCTTACCGTCTGCCAGCATAGTCCCAAGCAGCGGATGTAGAATTTCCAGCGTTAGGACATCAATGATTGCTCAATGCCACCTTAAATCGACTACTTGCGTCCTTGCGTGTATGATGCTCTTGCTTGCATCCTGCTCCTCCGATGATTCCTTCGTAGATTTTACTAAGGATGACGAGGAACCTATGGAGGAATACTCCTTCTGCACAGATTCATCTAATTTTGAAACCGACAGAACACTAACTATCAGTGACTTAGCAGGTGAGTATACCCAAACTCGCGAACTTGTCTGTGGTGTTTCTGGTTGCCAGGAGGCGCCATTCGTAAACGTCCAATTCGCAGGCATACATCCAACTTTTAGCCTGACTGAAAATGGGGCCATCTCCAATCCCAACGGTGTTTTTGAAGACTATGAGACGTGGTCTATTGTTTCACCTAATCATGATGAGGGGCCTCATAGCCTACAGCTCATAGACGTTGATGGTACTGAAGATACTTATCAAATGGCCATTTTGGAGGCAGGTCCTTGTCGCTTGCGAGTCCAAAATAACCAAGGTTGGATAGAGTATGTACGCCTCGAAAAGCTGTAACTTTAGCGATAGATAGGGGTATACCTAT
Source organism: uncultured Saprospiraceae bacterium (assembly GCA_937923485.1). Lineage (GTDB taxonomy): Bacteria > Bacteroidota > Bacteroidia > Chitinophagales > Saprospiraceae > CALDTK01. The sequence goes on along the minus strand of CALDUE010000050.1, from coordinate 2,881 downwards.
TAGTCCAATTTTTCCGCATGACCCCCCTAAGGAATAGGCGGCTCGCACTTTCCATGTTCTTGTCCTTGTGGGCGTTGCTTTGCTTCGCACAAGACCTCGGTGGGCTACCTGGAAACCTCGATTGGAAGATCATTAAGTCCGAGCACGTAAACGTGATTGCAACTCCAGATGGAGAGCCATTTGCCCGCAGGACGCTGAAGATTGACGAAGCGTTGATTGAATTGCGTCCGCTATCCCTTGGTGATAAGATAGCGGAGATCGACGTCATTATTCAGAATGAAACGGTCGTCCCTAACGGATTTGTTGGATTAGAGCCCTTTCGAAGCTTCCTCTATACTTCTCCTCCTCAACAGCAAGACCTCGTAGGTACGACCGACTGGGTGGATGAACTCGCTATTCACGAGTATCGCCACGTTGAGCAGTTTATCAATCTTCGACGCGGAGGTACAAAGCTCGCCTACTGGATTTTTGGAGAAGGAGGTTGGAGTGCGGTGACAGGCCTCACTACGCCGAACTGGTTTTTCGAAGGCGATGCAGTGGTTAGTGAGACAACCCTGACCTATGCTGGGCGAGGTCGTACCCCTCAATTTACAGCCTTACAGCGTGCGAATGCCCTTGCGGGAAAACAATATCGCTATGCAAAAGCGCGCAATGGAAGTTTTCGAGATCGCGTACCTGATCAATATCCGATAGGTTTTGCGATGACCATGCACGGCTGGTTGAGCAATAGAAATCTTTGGCCGGAGGTTGTTCGCAAAACAGGCAATGCTTGGCCTCCACTCTACCCTTTTTCGCTTGCGCTAAAACAACAAACAGGGCAAAGCACAAAAGAATATTACAAGACCGTTTACGATAGTTTGGCGGCCGTCTGGAAGGCAGAAGTAGCCGACCTTAAACTAACACGCCACTATTCGATTCCAGGCATTCTGGAAGACTTAGACCGCTATGCCAACCCTCTTCCAGTGGATACTTGGGTCAAACAAACTGTTCCCACCTACGAAGCGGCGGGGTCTGCCATCTACGGTGGCGCCTACCACTTGGATAGCACCGACATTGTTGCTGTACGCCGCAGTCAAGTTAATATCCGCGAACTGGTCATTGTCTCACCAACGGGCAAGGTCAAGCCTTTGGCTGGCCTAGGAACAACCATCGATGGCTCCATGCACGCTGCTGGTGGGAAGGTGGTTTGGACGCAATTGCGGAATCATCCTCGGCGTCCCAATCAAAGTTATGCAGTCGTGATGCGCATGGACTTGGTGACGGGCAATACGCAGCAGATTACTAGACGCACACGCTATTATAATCCTGGGCTCAGTTCTGATGGATCGAGGGTGGTTGTGGTCGAAAAAATCCCAAACGAACCTGCTCGACTTAAGATCATATATTCTGGAGCAGGGTCGATTGCACAAGAAGTAGAAGAACCCATAAAGCAACCGTTTGATTTATTGATCGGTCCAAGATTTACAGCTGATGACCACTCCATCATTGCAGTAGCCAAGCAAAAAGACGTCTTATCACTATGGAGATTTGATGTTCCTCGTTCTGATTCTATGCCTCAAACGCGAGAACAGTTAACGCCATGGACGAGGCATGTAATGGGCACCCCTTATGTACATAAAGATCACGTTTACTTCTCAGCAAGTTTTACCGGAATCGATAATATTTTCCGCGTTCGTGTTGATGGAGAAGGAGAAATCGAGCAAGTGACGAATGTTGCTGTTTCTGCTAGCCAACCTTCCGTAAATGATGAGCGGCTCTACTTTATTGAGGTTCATGCAGAAGGCAATCCTATCTCCGTAATTCCTCGTTCTCAATGGCTTAATACGCCTATCCAGATCGTCGAGCCAGTGGATATGCCACGCTATGCCCATCTAGAATTTGATGGAGCTTCGCAGGCATTTAGAGATCGTTTCTTTACGCGCGACCTACCTCTGGGAGATGAAGTGCTAAAGACGAAGGCAATTCCAAAACCAGATACTAGTACTTCGGCAAATAAGAACGCTTTATCAGAATACAAAGGCGTATTACGTGGATTTAAATTCTACACCTTTCAACCTCAGGCCGATCAAAATCAGGTTACTGGATCTATTCTCGGAGGTAATTTACTGGGCGATATTGATGCTGTCGTAACCGCAGGAAGAAACCTCAACGAGCAGCGAAATTTTGTAAATGCAGGTCTCATCTTCGCGCGGACATGGCCGTGGTGTGCCGCGACGTTTGGGTCTGCCAGTAGGAATACCATTTTCCTGGACGAAGACAGTGTACAATTTTTCAGGAGTCGATTCTTAGAGTACCGAATAGGCGGTCGTTTTGATGCTCCCTTTCAGCAGGATTATGGTGAGTTCAACATTCAATTCAGACCCTATGCAGGAGCGGAGTATTTGTACTTCACCAGTAGTAGAGACGAGCTTCCAGGATCGGGGGCGATTGTTGCTACAGACGTGGGTTTTCGCTTTACGCGGTTGCGGCAAATTGCGCCAAAACACATCTTACCGCGTGGAGGACAACTACTAACTGCTCGATTGAGAAGAAGTGTGTACGGAGCTTCCGAACCTGCCCAGCAGTTGACTGCGACGGCGGGCTTGTTCTTACCTGGTCTCAATAAGGTCCATACGCTTTACCTGCGCACCCACGCACGTTTTGAGCAGGTGACGAACAACTATCAGTTTGCTGATTTCTATCCCTATGCACGTGGGTACAACAAGGTACCGAACAGTCAGGCGCTAGGAATTTCGGCAGATTATTCTTTTCCTTTTGCCTATCCCGATGTTGGTGCGCTGGGCTTGATTTACGTCCGTCGATTACGTGCTAATGTTTGGGCGGATGCGACGCGTCTTCGCCTACCCTCGCAGTTCGTGGATCGTGACGACATCTTCGCGAG
>CALDUE010000049.1 GCA_937923485.1 uncultured Saprospiraceae bacterium | reverse complement strand
GGCATAAGGTCTATCCAAGGAAAAGTGAGAAATTGTACCAAACCTGCGACATGAATAAAGTCTTCGTCTCCCGATCCATCTAAAAGATAAATGACGGGGTAGCTTTTTGCGCTATCAGGGTGGTAGCTCGCTGGGAGGTACACATTTAGTTTACGCTTCTCATTCAACACCGCAGATTGAAATGTATGGGTCGTTCCGATGGAAAACGGTTCCAGCGTGGCCATCGGTGGTTCTGACCCTTGCGCGAATGCCAATTGCCCGGGACAGAGAATAGTCGCATACAAAAAGACTAGGATAGTAAAACGCATGGCGTGAAGGTAGTTTTCTCTAAGCTGTAGGCAACCAAAGCTAGAGGTACATTCTTACGACCCCACGAAAATGAAAGAATATCCAACTTCACCGCAAGGAAAACGCATTCTCACGACAAAATGTCCCGCTACCTCTCATTCCCTTGAAAATACTCTATCAGCGCCTCTTTGAATTGAATATGATTCTTTACAGGATTAAACCACGATTGCCTTGGAAGTCTAATCACCTCAGCGATCGCACGCGGACCAAGCATCGGATAGAAGGATGCGATGGGATCTCCCTTGACAAGATAAGCTTGCATCTTGCCTGTGTAATCTTTTGGATTTAGTCCATAATTTCGAAACGAAACAGCCGTAGGATTAAATAAATAGGCGTTTCGATTCGTGGCAATTGCGTTGGCAGCAGCTTCGGCGCCGCCTTTGGAGTGGCCAATAAAAATCAAATCTGTGGTTTCTCCCAACTCTTTTGACAAGGCTACGGCATGTTGTATAGATAATTTGACGTGGGCCGATGCTCCAAAGGGTTGTCTTAAATTGTCTACCATTGAGTCCCTATATTTTCTTCTTAATCCTGTAATGGTCCCCATATTAACCATCGCATATTTTGTTGTTTCTCCTTCAATCTTTGTATAAACGAGCGCTCGATATCCGAGGGATTTATCCGACTCATATACCCTTGGAGATAATTTCCATCCATTTAAGACCGCTGCATCATCCTGAGGATGATAGACTTCTAGCGCCATCGCCGCAGCCTCAATAGTTAAATGCTGCTGTCTATCCAAATGCACAGAATAAAGCGTGTCGATATCATTGGCATTCTCGATCACATTTTTAGGACTGGTACTACGTTGCTTATTGAGTTCGTGTCGGCTCATGCTCAACCTTAAGATACGCGCTGCGACCAATTCTCGCGGGAAGTGAAACGTCAGAATTAGTTAATGATTGGTTACAACGTACTCTATGATCAACGCCCTGCTACCCACTTCACACAGACCACGTCCAACTTTCCTTCTGGAGAAAAACGATTAGGATTGAGGCGGAAACCAAGCTTGTAGTAAAAATCAAGTGGACTTTTGTACAGCAGACCGTCAGCACGCGTATGCTTATCTGATTGAACGACCCATCCTTCTAAGATCGGTTCAACAGACTGTGCATGCCGAATGAGCGCTTTTCCTACGCCTTTGTCTTGAGCTTCAGGCGCTACCAAAATGCTAAACCATCGTGTTTCATAGCGATCAAAGACAGCCATCCAGGCTTCAATTTCTAAAGCTAGATTACGGATCGTATAATGCTTGCAATGCTCAACTTCGATGACCTTTTGCAGGGCATCAATACTGGGCACGTGTACTTCTATGGGAAAGTTGCTGTTCCAGAGTTCTAAGACGCGATCCCAATCGGCTTTCGCCAAAACTGTCGATGTGTTGGCCTTGATATGTGCGGTGCCCATTAGTCCACCGGACGAAAACGAAGCAACACGGTGCCCTCCGCATTGGATAGAAATAGTTTGCCGTTGCGCAATCCATAGTGGTTCACCTCGGCCATTGCATTCATATAGTCTTGTGGCAACTTTGAGGACTTGCACATCTTTTCCGTACTGCTAATTGGACCCAAAATTAGCTCTCCACCCAAACTAACATTCGCCGAGGCTTGAAAGCTGTTACAACCATCTGTACCCATGATTCTACCTTCGGTCACGTTGACCTCTAAGTTAGGTTGTTCAAGATCGCTAGGTACGTTAATTCGCTCACCTTCGATTGCTTCGAGGGCATAAATATTATGCAGCTTCAGGCGAATATCAGGAGTTCGGCTAATGAATTCCACCATCGTATACATCATTGAAGAACCGTCGGCTGGGACCTCAGCGGAATCCAGTTTTTTCTCTTCTACCCGTAAGTGAAAGATGTTGCCAGGTTCGAACTCAAAACCTTCGATCTCGCCGTAGAAGTTTTCCCATCCATCACGACGAAGGGTATCCCCACGCTGTATTTGATAGCAGGTTTGAGGACCAACACCGTCGCAGTCCACCTTGGCGCTGTTGACCCAATAGCGCACTACTTTTGAGTCGTCATTCTCCATCATTTTATCTGTGGTGGTAGTAGGTGAACAAGCGAAGCAGAATAGGAGGGTAGAAAAGAAGAATAAAAAGCGCATGTGGCAAATATGGGAGTATTTCCGAAATGTTTACTCAAAAGTGTAGCATACAGGCTATTAAACATTAGATTACGCGTGAGATTAGCGCTGGACAACTTAAGTGTCGTGGATCGGACTTATCGGTACTGATTTAGCCGGGCGGGAGGAAGCAGCTTCCGCGGTCCAACGCACAGCTTCCGACTTATTATATCTTCCTAGAAGTTGCCTGAGCTTAAGCCCTCTGCACATCAGGCGGTCGTTACTTCCCAGCCGAGCTCTCGCAGCACGTCTTGGATTGCTTCTTCTATCAGTCCGTCTTCAGTATAGGTATAAGACATAAGGTGTATACGGCTTTCGCCAAAACATGCGTTGCGATAAGGGTAGTCTTGTTTACGGAGTAAGGTTAGAAGTATAGCCTAGGCACCGTTCGACTTGTCTGGACCCTCGCGTTTGGCGGGGGAGGACTCCCCCAGTTATTCAGGACAGAAAGAAGAACAGTTTCGATTTATTCTAGACCTTCAGCATCAGTTATAGGCTCTACATTTTTATTTGATTTATCTGTACCATATTGGTTTGTATTTAGGACTGCCTTATACTTCAATTTTTGAATCGCTTGTAATACTATTGGCCCGTACCTAGGTCCTGCCCGCTTCGCGCTCTGAAGCTTGATAGGAGCCATGAAGGCTTCGAGATCGAATGGCTCTCCATTTTTTTGTGAAGCTCTATAAGCATCCAAACGCTTGTTACCCTCAGAGCTTAATATTGAGAGGTAATCTTCCTTAATCTTATCATTGAAGTCATTCCATGCTTTTCGTGCTTCTTTTAAATTATTTTCTTGAGGTTCAATTAGGTAAGATGAATAATCAAAATTTGATTCTTGAG
>CALDUE010000048.1 GCA_937923485.1 uncultured Saprospiraceae bacterium | reverse complement strand
CGTGTTGCCAATCCGTGTAAAAAGAAACTGCGCGCAGTGATCGAGCCTTTTCGAGGCAACCCAGAGACGGCACGGATTATCAAAAGGTATGTGAGGGAGGGGGCGGTGCGGGTTTTTGAAATATAATTGCCAATTGATAATTGTCAATTGATAATGCCTTGACGTTGCTCGACTGCGTCTCGTGAGTGCGTTACGGACGTCAACAATTGATAATTTTTAGTTGCCAGTCGATAATGCCTTTATGTTGCTCGACTTCGTCTCGTGAGTGCGTTACGGACGAGAACAATTAATAATTTTTAGTTGCCAGTCGATAATGCCTTTATGTTGCTCGACTTCGTCTCGTGAGTGCGTCACGGACGTCAACAATTGATAAATTTTAGTTGCCATTGATAATGTCTTGATGCCGCTTGACTCCGTCTCGTGAGTGCGTCACGAACATTAACAATTGACAATTATCAACTAACAATTGGACACTTAAAAATCGCTCACAAATTCAAAGGTCCTCTTCTCCGCATAGGTCCAAGGCACCCCTGGTAGATCGAAACCAACGTGGCCGCCTTGCTTGGTATGCTCCAGAAAGACCATGTCGTTGGTTTTGGCGAAAGCTGTATCATAGCATCGGCCACCAAGCATCGGGTCATTGAGCGCTTGTACAACGAGCGTTGGCGTACGCGCTTTTTCTAGGTGATGCACGGGACTTACGTCGCGATAAAAATCTTCGGGCACAGCATCCGCTGGATAGTCATGCAGCGGGAGCGAAAATGCGCGATCGAAGGCATCCCAATCCCCGATTTTAGAGAGCGTTTCTAGGCCTTCGATGTCATGCACCTCAGCTTTCGCATGGAGCTTTTCTCCAAGGGCTTTCCAGAACCGTCTGCTGTAAACTCGACCGATAGGCGTCTCAAGCGATTTGATGCTGTCACCGAGTGAAAGCGGACTGCTAAAAGCGACCACCGCCTTAAATAATTCTTCTGCAGCCCAGGGCTTTCTAGCGACTAGATTGAGGCCTATATTCCCTCCCATGCTGAAGCCGACGTAGGCCAACGCTTGGTTAGGAAAGGTTTGCTTTAGGTGTTGTCCTACCGCTAGCAAATCAGGGTAATCACCATGGTGATACATGCGCCTTAGGCGATTCATTTCTCCTGAACAACTTCGAAAGTTGATCGCACATATTTGCCAATCCCGCTCTCCAAAATAATGGGCCATGCCTCGCACGTAGGGCCTGTCAGCACTTCCCTCTAGGCCATGCCCGATAACCAAGATTCCTTTACTTCCAGTTGGGTAAGAATGATCGAGATCCAAGAAATCTCCATCATCTAGTTCTAACCTTTCGCGCCGATAGGCGACCGAAGGAACACTTCGAAAAATGTTTGGCCAGATGGTTTGTAGATGACCACCTTGCTGAGCTAAGGGCGGACCGCTATACTTCGATTGTAGGATTGGCATCGAGCGGGTCGGTTATGCGGATTCTATTGATTCGAAATAGCCTGACTTGCGATTCTTGCGAACATTGTCATGCTTAAAATACTGTCCGTTCATCGCTACATAAACGCCTGGAGGCAGCACTTGGGCAAAGCTTAGTGCAGACCCAAGATTGAAGAATCCATCGGAAGAAGTACCAAAGGCGTAGGGTACCATCGCGCCAGTGAGCACGACGGTTTTATCCGGAATATTCAGCTTGGCGAGGTAGCATGCGGTCTTCACCATGGTGTCGCTACCGTGGGTAATTACGATGTCTTTAGCCTCTGAGCGCATCACGTTATGGGCGATGATTTCACGATCTGGATCAGTCATTTCTAGACTGTCGATCATCATGAGCGTCCGCACATTATGAGGAGCTGTACAACGCCCCCGTTCGAGCATGTCGTTGACTTTAGTTTCGCCAAATTCGAGCTTACCCGTGATGTAGTTGTAGTCCTTGTCAAAGGTGCCACCTGTAATAAAAATCTGGATCATAGTCTTGCGTGCTGGCTGCAAAACTACACAGCTTGTTGGGAGGTGGAAGCTTAACGCACCACCTTATCTGCACACGATGAGCTTGCGTACGCATCAGGCTTTGCTTTGAACACGAATCCCATTCCGAGAATATAGCCCATGGCTTCCTTGAGCGCTTTATTGCTTTGGAAGCTTGGGTCCGTATTGATGTCGGCGTGGACTTCCAATTCGACATTATGCTTGTCGAGCAAGTCGCACAAGTTATAGGCGATCTCCACCGAACGACCGACTTCAAGTATCATACGTTCTTTTATGCCCATTTTCGACGACATGTTGTAGTTCGTCAAAAACATGAAGCCACCTTTCTTTTCGCGCACAAAAACAATCACTGTAGCAAATTCAATGCGTTCACCACGTTTTTGAGAATCTGTGCCGATACAGACTTTCAACTTGTTTCCAGCTTCCTTTTCACGAATGAGGGTACGCTCGACAGCCGCAACCAAATCGCCTTCGATTGCTTTTCCATTTAGACGCCGCCAGCGCATTTCTTTGAGCGATTCCATGTTCGTAAGATAGAGATTATGTGCGAAGCTTGCGTTTTCACCATTTTAACAGCTGAGGGCCGAAATGTTTTAAGTTAAAATTGCAGGAAGTCGTCAAAAAGACAGAAGTAAATATTGTTTGGTTGAAGCGCGATTTGCGCCTCACAGATCATGAACCTTTGCAGCGGGCCATCGCGCAAGGGCTGCCTCTTTTGGTGATCTACATTTGGGAACCTGAGCTATGGAAACAGCCTGATTACGACGTTCGACATGCTCGTTTTATTCGACAGAGTTTGGCTGACATGAACGAGCAACTTGTACTTTTTAAGTTAGAGGTGAGTGACTTTTATATGGACGCTGAGGAGCTCTTCAGGCTGCTTTCTACTCACCTTTCGGTAAAACAGGTTTTCTCGCATCAAGAGGTCGGCATCGATTGGACCTACCAGCGTGATATCCGGATGGCAGCTTGGTTTCAAGCGAATGATATTGATTGGATTGAATCCCGCTTTTCGAGCATTACCCGTGGTCTCCGAAACAGGAAGAAATGGCGCGCTAGCTGGAGTGAGTATATGTCTGCCGCTCTTGCTCAGCCTGATTTCGCTTTTGCTAAAACCATCGAGCTGCCTGCTGCTATTGAAGAATTCCGACCTTTTGGAGGTACTACTGGGCACTCACCGGCAAAACTCCCGGAGTCTTGGTTAAAAGATGATCCACTTTTTCAGCCTGGCGGTGCTCAAGTCGCCAATCGCTACCTAAACTCGTTTTTGCAGGATCGGATCAAAAATTACCAGGCAAATATTAGCAAGCCTGCTGCTGCCCGTCTAAGCTGTTCGCGTCTGAGTCCTTATCTCGCCTGGGGCAATCTTTCCTTGCGTGAAGTGGT
>CALDUE010000047.1 GCA_937923485.1 uncultured Saprospiraceae bacterium | reverse complement strand
ACGAACATTCCAGCTTCAGGATCGAATTCTACATGTTCTAAAAGCGCTGCATCTTCTTTCTCCAAAATCTGAGTAATGTGGCCTTCCCAACAATATCCATTGCCTTCAAATTCGTGCTCTTCAAAGAAAGGATAGTACTTCTGATAGAGGTCATCACTTTGCAAGTCTGCGATGATGGTAAATTGACCGTCATCATCCATTAATTGGAAGGGGTGCGGATTGGTCATAGTGAATTGTATTTTAAATTAAAAAAGAAAAGTAAGAAATTTTAGCCAGATTTATTTAGCTTCTAGTCGTTGGCGAAAATTGGATTCGAACCTGTCTACCTTTACGCTCGGCACCATGACATACTCGCATTTATTGAGGTCAGCGTGGATTTCGATCGCTGAAATGCGCTCCAAATTGAGGAGCACATCGTCTTTTTTGGCTACTCTATACATGACGTAATCTTCCTTAGCCAATAAGCTTTGGATTTCATTCTGTCGCTCAATTCTAAAAAGGTTCTCAGCAGTATAAGCAGGCAAAATCTCAACTAGAATGATGGTTTGCTTACTCCTAAGTACACTTTGAAAACTCTTCAAGACTTCTAGTTCGCCGCCTTCCACATCAATTTTGAGGACAGACACGAAATCTAGTTTCAAGTTCTTACTCAATGTTTCTAAATTGAACAGAGGTATAAAATCTTTCTTTACGACATTTTTCTCCGGCCTAAACTGAGCAATGGTAGAAGCACAGCTATCGGTGCTCGAAGGATTCAAGAAGTTCAAGACACCCAATTCTGTTTGATCCGATATCCCCACAGGAAGTACAGAAACGTTCTGCAAATTATTCACCTCAGTCAATACGTTGAGATAGTTGATACAACTGGGATTGGGCTCAAAGCCTATATACTTTATTTCAGGATCAACGCTCTTCAATTTTAAGAGTGTCTGCCCAACGTTAGCACCAACATCCACAAATTGATTATTCTCAATAGGTAGAATGATCTTTAACAGGTCGACCATCCACGGTTCTGACATGAAAAGGTTTTGATATCCTGCCTCTTTTATGACCGGTATTTTGAAGCTCGCTTTATTGACAGAAATCGTACTCGTAAAATTAAATATTTGGAGTATTCCAATTTTTCTTAATGATCTGAAAAATAGTTTCTTCATTTTTAGTTAACTTAATATTAATTATTACTTGAAATCCTGATTTTAAAGTGTGAAATAAATATCACCCCAACCAAGCTACCCCCGCAAATACCCCATACTCCAAAAAAAACAGCGCCCACAAACCCAAGTAAAAACGACGAATGGAAACCCTATCCTGCAAATCGACGCGCAGTATTAGCAGGATAAACAAAGCTAACATAATCGACTGACCAACAACTAAATAGAGGTTGTCGAAGAAGAACCACCCCGCGGCGATACTTGCCCCAAGTGTAGATACCATGACAGCGCTACCGTAGAATAAAACTTTCTTCGAACCTAGTTCGATAGCCAAGGTGTTGATGCCATTCGCCTCATCCCCTACCAGGTCGGGTAGGTCCTTAAACCAAGCAATCGCGATGCTAAAGGCAAACATCACGGCGACTAGTAACCAAACATAAGGCTGCATGTCACGGACATCACTACTCCACCCTGCTACATGCGCGAAAAGCAGCAAATTGACGATTAAACTGCGCACCGCGATGATGCAGAATGCCGCCCAAAACGGGAATCGCTTCAAGCGAATGGGCGGTAAGGAATAAGCCGTACCCAATGCTATCGAAAGCCCGACCGTCCACCACAGAAATGTAGAAGCTACCCAAGCTGTGGATACCAGACTAATCAGCAGACAGGTCCAAATGACCAATGTACCCAGACGCATCGGCCAAGCACCAGATGCTAAAGGCAAATACGGCTTGTTAATTTTGTCGAGCGGGACGTCTGTGACTTGATTCAAACCGACGATGTACACATTGGCAGCAATGCAGGCTACCCAGGTAAATATGAGCGTCTGCCAGCCAATAACCTTGGGAATTCCTAGCGCATTGCTGGCGTTACCAAACACAGTGTTTTCTGGAAACAGCCCTTTGGCCATCAACCATAAAAACACCAAACTTAAGGTCGTCCCCACGATGGTATGCGGACGAGAGAAACGCCACAGTTGACGGAAAAATCCATCTGAGGCGTAATTCGCTACTTCATCCTTGAGGCCGTCGATCATAGTCTATTGGTGAGGTCGATGCTTAAACTAAGCTGGCTTTTTCATACTGAACACCCCATACCGAATAATCCCCTCCCGAAAGCCGCGTTGCATGTGTCGCATCGCATACGCACCCATAATCGTCTGCGGACCGGCCTTCAATAAGCCCCGCACACTCTTCCACGTAAAGGCCGATCGAATAACAGCTGACCAAAAAGGACGCACGGCATCGCTCCAATCACCCGTTTTAATATCTTTAAATCCAACTCTATCTCCTACTTCCGCATAATATCCAATACTACACCACGGTGGCAAGTGATACAACTTACAAATGTCATCGAGTACAGACACCTCGTGCTCTGAAAGTTGAGGCGGCGTTTCGCGGTGACACCAGGTAATCATCGCCAAGACTCCTCCAGGCTTTAGCATGCTGTAAAAGTGATCGAGCAGGGCTTGTTTGTTCCCTATGTGCTCCGAACTTTCCATCGACCAGATGACGTCAAATTTCTCTTCGCTCTTGTAGTCCATTATGTCCTCCGCACGGATGGTCACTAAGTGATCGCAGCCTTCCGACTTCGCTCGCTTATTTCCTTCCGCTGCTTGTAGTGGGCTCAAGGTCAGGCCAGTCAAGCTTGCGCCAAAACGACCTGCGAGATACCTCGATGCTCCACCTACGCCACAGCCCGCATCTAAGATGCGTTTGGGTTTTACATCATCCAATCCTGCAAAGTCAATCAGCTCTTCCATGAGGTCGATCTGCGCTTCGTAATGGTTCTTTTTTGCCTTCCCATCATCACCATAATGACCATGGTGCATGTGGTCTCCCCAAACGTCTAGCCAGAGCGGCGTGGATTCATCGTAGAAAGAAGCGATACGTTGATTGAGTGATTTCAAAGGAGGGAGATTTAAAAGGGACAAAATTTAATAAAAACCGTCATTTCGATCAAGTCACGAGGAACGAGTGACGCACGAAGAAATCTGTTGCGGAAAGCGGCTAGTGATCAACGACGCGTAGGTTCAAAGTACAGATCTCTCCGCTTCGCACTGTCATTTCGACCAAGAAGCGAGGAACGAGCTACGCACGGAGAAATCTAGTAATCGCATTTGCTCAAAACGCTTTTGTAGTGCTTCGGTCGAGTTGACCAGATTCAATAAAAATTTCTTAGGCAGGCTCTTAATCACGCTTCCGCGTCAATAAAGCAATAACGCCAACGGCAGCAGCGACGCCAATCCCGGTCAACACACTCTTTTGCGCATTTGTAAGCGGCTCGCGAGGATCATCCGTTCCGTTAATGGCAGCAATCGCTTTCGCGCCCAAAGCCATCGGAATAAACGCACCACCGGCAGCAGAACCGAGTACTACCCGACCGACAGTTTTAGCGGAAGCGAGAAGACCTTCCTCCTCAACATCTTTAGGCTCAGGAATCTTTGGACTCTCCATCGGACCATCAACGGGCTTGCGGCCTGAGATGGAAAGCGCAAAATGCTCATCACCTGTATACCATCCTGGATCAAGGTATTTGATTTGAATGTCTTCGAAACCCGCCTGCTCATACCAACGCTTGTAATCATTTTCTGGCGGAAACAACATCCACGTATTGGCCAAAAACCTGCCCCAAAAAGTCGGCGGCTCGATAGGACCAATGATGGTCGCTCGGCCGCCCGGCTTCACCACACGATAAGCCTCACGGACGCCCTGCGCAGGGTGCGGCCAATACTCGATACTCCCTGCTGAGACGTAACGGTCGTAACTATTGGTCGTCACAGGAAGATTTTCCGCATCACCAATGTGGAATTTCGCTCCATGCAAAGACTCTTTCGCACGCGCATGCTGCATCTGATGCGGACTCTGATCGATACACGTGACTTGTGTAGGATCGACATACTTCACAATCCCTTCGGTGGTAAAACCTGTTCCCGATCCAACATCAATAATCTTTAGATCTTCTGCATCATCAAGGCCTGCGATGGTGAGTGATTTTTCACGCATCGGTTCCGTCCAAAAAAGTGGATTGACAAGATCATCATAGAAAATCGAGAGGAAGCGATAAAACCAGTAGGCTTCTTTCTTATGTTGCATTAAGCGCATCGGAGGGTAATTTTTAGAATCGGTAAGCTAAAGCCTAGCAAGCGATTATTTGTACCCTTCAAATAGTCTTTACACAATGTTCACTTGACCAAGATGCTAAGGGCAATCTGCGAGCAATCGACGATACATGTCGACTCCTGTTACTGTTAATGTGCTGCGATCTTCGCGAATAACATCAAAGGGAAAAACGATCATAAAGTCGCTGTTGGCTTTCAAGGCTTCATGCTCACGATCATTGTTTGCACTGCGTGTGCGTCCATTTGCATTGGCGTAATTGATTGGATATACATACGCGAGACAATCTTCGTCTGTGCTACCTCCATCGCCGCTGCAACGTTGAAGTAATGTTCTATACGAACCAGCATCGGTGATGGCAACCGAATTTCC
>CALDUE010000046.1 GCA_937923485.1 uncultured Saprospiraceae bacterium | reverse complement strand
GTGTCGAGCGTGGCAGACAGTCTTACCTACGACATCACCGCTTGGAGTCTGCCGAGTGTGCTAGGAATCAAAGGATTTGCTGCCAAAACGTCGATTAGCAAATTAAATCCATTTACGATTTCATACCCCACGATTCCCGCTCAGGCACCTGCGTTTGGGTTCGCTATTCCGCTACGCGCATTGAGTACGTGGACGAGTGTATCGCCTTCCTTTAAAGATGGGCTAGTTGCCCGTTACAGTCCGTTTGAAACAAAAATTGGAGATCAAAATTTTGCTCCGGGTACTCTTTTCGTTTTGGATAGAGATCAAAAAGAGGAAGCTTACGCCAAAACCTATTCTATCCTTCGAAACAGCAACATCGAAGTAATGCCGCTTAAGGGAGGTTTCGCCTCGACAGGAAAAGACCTAGGGAGCGATGAAGTGCGCCGTATTGATGCACCGACAGTCGTTCTCGTTCAAGATGACGCGCTCAATGTCAATGCTTTTGGCCACGTTTGGCATTTCTTCGAACAGCGACTTCAATATCCTATTCGTCCGGTTCCTTGGTCACGTCTAAATACACGCGCACTCGAAGGTGTAGATGTGGTGATTATCACAGATGGCAGACTCGACCTTTCAGGATCGAAAACGGACGCGCTTAAAACTTGGATAAAAGCGGGCGGACGACTCATCGTCATGGAAGACAGCGCTGAGCAGTTTGGCAATCTCGATGGTTTTGCCTTGAGTAAAAAGGAGAAATCGCCCAAGCTCGTCACAGGTAAAAACGGAGTTGATCCGATGCGACCGTACGCCAATCGCGAGCGAGAAAGTGCAGCCAGCAACACCCCAGGCGCACTTATCGCGGCGCACGTAGATCTCACCCATCCACTCGCCTTCGGTTTGAGCTCAGACTTTTTCGTCTTGCGTACCGACTCCCGTAATTGGGCTTTCCTCGAGAATGGATACAACGTCATTGGTATCCGTGAAAATCCTGAAATCAGGGGATTCGTAGGGAGTGAAGTGAAGGAAGACGTAGAAGAAACCTTGAGCCTTGGCGTCCAACGCATGGGCCGAGGAGAAGTGATCTACGCCGCTGACAACCTCGCTTATAGAGGATTTTGGGAGCAAGGCATGCAAATCTTAGCCAATACTGTTTTTTATAGATAGATTTTTCTAAAGTAAGGTGAACATCAGTGGCTTAATTGTCGTTGGAATCGATTAGTGGTTTACAAAATTGTATCCTTTTAAACTCACAACGATGAAGTTCAAAAACTTTTACTCAGCGCTAGCGCTGTTGCTCGCAACAAGTATTGCATCTCAAGTTCAAGCACAGATCGGAATTGGATTTCGCGCTGGTGTTCTTACCTCAAGCCAGACGTTTAAGGAAGTCGTAAACGGCCAAGAAGAAGAATTCGACACCGATAACATCACCGGTTATGTAGTCGGTATTCCTCTTGAAATAGGTTTGTCAAAAGTGCTGGCCTTCCAGACTGAAGTCAACTACTTGAGACAAGGTTTTGCTAGAGCTGAAAATAGGAGCCAATTGATTCCAGAATCCAAGACAACCTATGATGTGTTCGAGGTACCCGTACTTGCAAAGATTGGCTGGACGAGTAAAAGAATTAGTATTGCTGCTGTTGTCGGTCCGTCGTTCCAGTACATCGCAAGTGGCAGAACTGAAGTCACTGGCTTCTCTACAGACTTAATTACCATCGAGTCAAGAGATGATAAGATCGACTTTTCGCAAGGGGTCTTTGAGGAGATCACACGCACCAATATCTATGGCCAGGCAGGTGCTCAATTAGGTATTCCAGCTGGGGGTGGCAAGTTTGTGCTTGACGCTCGTTATCGCTTCGCGATCACGGACCAAGACGCTAGAGATGATTTCGAGGTAAGAGGTCAAGGTGCCTCTGCGACCTTGGGTTATATTTTGACCTTTGGTAATTACTAGAACAGTCAGATTTTCCTGAAGAAGGCCCCACCTGCAAATGCATTGCAGGTGGGGCTTTTTTTCGTCTGGTAGTGACGTTTCGTTCTCTGCTCAATGCTGCAAACTAATCGCTATTCAATGGTTTTGTATCTTTGAGAAGGACCCATCGGACAAAGACTACATATGATACAGTTTGCTAAGCTTTTTATCTCTTCAGCAGCACTTTTACTGCTTGCGGTCTCCGCTTCGGCGCAGATTGGTGTTGGTTTTAACGTCGGGTACATCTCATCCGACTTTAGGTTTGATGACGAGGGTGCAAATGCTCAAGTGCTTAGAAGTGACCGCGTAGACGGCTACGTCATAGGTGGGTTTATCGAGCATGTCGTTTCGAGAAAGTTCGGCCTACAAGCAGAAATCAATTTCAAAAGAACTGGTTCTGATAGAACTCACTTGGTGATACTGGACGAGACTCGATCTGTGGAAGAGACGATCAATCGACGTTTCAATTATGTAGAAGTTCCTGTATTGGTCAAATACAGAATGCCATTCAAAGGGTTCACTGTTTCTGCCATGGCAGGTCCCTCCTTTTCATATGCAAGAAATGCCGA
>CALDUE010000045.1 GCA_937923485.1 uncultured Saprospiraceae bacterium | reverse complement strand
ACGGGTGGACAGTTTGACGCAGGTCGTTCACAGGTGGATATCGCAGCAGGCGAGCTTCCATCTGCAGGCTTGTTGAACTACACGCTCACAGCTGGTGACTTCACTGCAACCCGCAAGATGGTAGTGATCAAGTAATTGATCCTGTCATAAGTCAAGCGCTGACTACTTAGGTAGACCGGCTATTGAAATTAGCCTCTTCTCGACTTCGGTCGGGAGGAGGCTTTTTTTGGTATGCCAACCTTGTGGGAGAGCTAGCTGATCTCCTCATGCAATTTCACTTTTGAAGTGACTTCGCGTGGCGTAGCTTTAACGCAAGTTTTGGGTTTACATGTAAATCCATTTCTGATTTGCGGGGACTCACCAATTCTAGCAAACAGTATGGGAAGAATAGTAGCTATAGATTACGGGAAACAACGTTGTGGAGTCGCATGGACAGATCCACTTCAACTAAGTGTGAATCCTCAGCCATGGATCGCACCCAGTGAACTCCTAGATTTCGTTGTAGATTTTATTGCGGCGGAGAATGTCGATCTAGTCATCCTTACAAAATCGCAACACAAAGATGGAACTGCAAATACTATTCAAAAGGATATTGATCGTTTTGCCGAAAGGCTAAAAAAGAAGAACCCGTCAATCAATCTTGACTATGCCGATGAATACAAGTCTAGCAAGGAGGCCGCTCAATACCTTGTAAACACTGGTGTAGGTAAAAAAAAGCGTAGTAAAAAGGGCGCTTTGGATTCTATTGCCGCTGGGATCATTTTGGAACGCTACCTTCGCGACACAGGTCGATGGTGACCAAGTTGTTCTAGCCTATGATTTTGCCAGTTTATGCCTACGGGCAACCAGTTCTTAAACGACGTGCTACGGATGTCGACGTTACCAATACCGCATTGCCAGAACTTCTTGCAAATATGTGGGAGACGATGTACCATGCAAATGGAGTAGGGCTAGCAGCTCCCCAAATTGGAAAGTCGATGCGTATTTTCCTTGTAGACACGATTCAGCTGCATGACGACGAAAAAGATTCCAATGACGAAGGAATAAAGGTCGCGTTTATCAATGCTGAGAAGATCGAAGAGGACGGTGAGGAATGGCCTTATGAAGAAGGCTGTTTAAGTATCCCGCATGTCCGTGGTGAAGTGGAACGTCCTGAACGGATTACGCTTAAATATCTTGATGGTAATTTTGTAGAACACACGAAAACCTTCACCGGGATGAATGCTCGCGTAATACAGCATGAGTACGACCACATTGATGGGGTACTTTTTGTCGAGAAGTTGAAGCCTCTAAAAAGGCGACTTATCTCTAGGAAACTTGATAAGATAAAAAAAGGTCAAGTAAGCGCAGACTACCGATTGAAATTTGCGATGGGAACACGCTAGGCAAAAGTTACTTTCTACCAAAGTCAGCTGGAATCTCACCCCAATGTTTTGTCTCCCACTTCAAAATAGGATTCTTGAAGGTGTTTGCTTTAAGCCAAGCTTCTCCTCTATCGATTAGCTGATAGAGTTTTTCGGTTTTCGCATTTCTTGGAAGCGTCGTTTTACATTTTTTTTTCTTCACCCAACCCATTGCAATTTTGCTGTCGGTATATATTGGCATGTCGTGCAGTCCTTCTGACTTCAAGAATGCAATGCCATGAATAAGGGCAAGAAATTCTCCGATGTTGTTAGTCCCTATAGGAAATGCTTGGTGGAATATCCTTTCTTTGGTCGCAGTACTTACACCTTGATATTCCATTTTTCCAGGATTGCCGCTGCATGCAGCATCGACACTTAGACTAGGTTTTATGATGCTAGCACTTGACTGACTTGAAGGTGACTTTTTCTTATTAGGGAAGGCGTCGCCGGCCTTAGATGGCCCGACTTTAAAAGCGTGTTCTGCTGCGCTACGTGAAGGGAAACTCTTGAACTTTGCACCTGGAAATCCTGCGACTTGCGCGTTTGCTTCTGGCCAAGTATTGTAGACGCCAGGCTTGGCTCCTTTCCATACGACGTAGAATTTTGGTTTGCGCTTTGCCATGGCGGAAAGCTACAAATTCCTTGATCATATAGGAGAGTTATTTAAGATATGTTCAATTTCGTATTAAAATAATTGTATATTTAGTATGCTAAATACCTTGTTTCTGTCAAGTATTACCCATAAAAGGTAATAAATACACTAATGTATAGTAGTACTTTTGAAGCGAATGAAGTTTTTATCAACTAAAAGCAAAAGATATTAAGAATCAGCTGATGATTTGTCTCCTCTAGCTGCTTCGCCCATTGGACAGAGAAAAATACTTCTCTATCGTTTGGGATTGCATCGTGTTGGTTCCCCCCGCTTGCACAAGCATCGTACTGAAACACTCAATGGGTGCAGGTCAAATCCTGCGCCCTATCACTTGTACACGTATCAGTCTCACTGATTGTTTGAAATAGCTTTAATAACCAACCTTGTAACAACACTCCCCATGAGTAAAAATTACCAAACTGCCATTTTGCGGCTAACACAATTTTGTGTATTCCTAATGGCCTTTTTGTTCTTCGACAATTCGAGTTTAAACGCTCAGTCGTGTAATCCAGATATCACAGCCCCACAATTGATTTGTCCAGGTTCTTACACCTTGGTACTAGACGGAAGTGGACGAGGGGCAATCACTTTGGCAGACGCTGGGGTAGCGGTTACAGATAACTGTGGTACTCCAACAATTAGCCTTTCTGGAAACCTCTATGATTGCTCTGATGTCGGAGTGGCTGGTCTTCAAATGACTGTAACAGCTACCGATGCGGGAAACAATTCATCTAGTTGCTCAATAGACATTACGGTTGTAGATGGAACGGCGCCTACGCTAGTTGTTCCTGCAGCGATTACATACGAATGTGCTCTGCCTGCAATGCAAGCGATGGCTACCGCAACCGATGGTTGTGGGATTTCATCCGCTGGAGTAACCTTTACGGATGGCATGCAATCAAGTGCTACTGTTCCATTCACTTTCACACGTACGTTTAGCGCTACCGATGTCAATGGGAACACGGCTACAGGTACGCAGCAAATTACAGTTACTGATTCAGGCGCGCCAACGTTAAGCATTGATCCAGTGGGTTTTCCGCTTACGCAAAACATTGCTTGTGATGCTTCGGCAACAGTACCTACTATGGTATCAGCAATGGATAGTTGCGCGGGTTCTGTGATGATTACCTCTGCTACAATATCTACACAAGGAACTTCTGCAAACGCAAGCAATTTCTACAACTACAGTATCACTACTACTTACACCGCAGATGATGGTGCTGGTAATACAGCGAGCCTATCTACAGTAGTTAACGTCAGTGATATAGAAGCGCCGACATTCACCACTGGGCTTCCTACATCAGGAACGATTAGCACAGGTTCGAATGCTGCAGGCACCTGTTTCGCGGCATATTCCGCAGATCTTTCAGGCGATGTAACAGACAATTGTGCTCCCCTAAGTGCGTTAGATGCGAGCTATGTGATCATCGATGAGTCTAACACAATCACAAATTCTGGTAGCGGACTGACCGTTAGCGAAAATTTAGCAGTAGGCACATACGAGGTGCTCTTTACCGTATTAGATCCGTCAAACAATACAGGATCATTTAGTTTTATGCTTACGGTTGATGATGGGAATGCGCCAACCGCGATATGCAATTCATCGATTCAATTGAGCATCGGATCTGGTGGTACAGCTACACTCTCTACGGTACAAGTTGATGCTGGGAGTAGTGATGATTGCAGTCCAGTAACCTTAGCCCTCTCACAAACGACGTTTGATTGTAGCGACATAGGAACGACTGTAGACGTCATCTTGATGGTTTCAGATGCTGCTGGCAACATGAGTCAATGTACGACTGCGGTTAATGTCGTTGATAACAGTAATCCTGCTGCTTTCTGCCAAGATATTTCTCGTGCGCTAGACGCAAACGGACAGACAGTTGTGACAGCACAGGATATTGCAGCTGGACCGATTGCTGGTTTTGACGTTTGTGGCAACCCAACAATGGGAATGGTAAGTGAAGATGGAATTAACTTCTTCCCTTCAGTTACCCTTGATTGCACCAATGGGTCTTCAATAGACCTAACTCTTCAGATTACTGACGGAAATGGAAATTCAAATACTTGCGTCTCTACAGTGACCTTAATGGATGCAGAAGCTCCTGTTGCAACATGCACTGATCTTACTCGTGATCTAAGTATAACAGGATCATACTCGCTGACATCTGCGGATTCAATGGCTATTGTAGCAGGTTCTTCAGACAACTGTGCAGTAGATCGCATAACTTTTTCAAGAGCGACATTCACTTGTGCTGATCTTGATCAAGCCCAGCTTGATACTTTTGCGACCGATACGGTACAAATTTTAGTTACAATTTTTGATGCTGCAGGCAACAGTGATATGTGTACCGCAGTATTAACCTTGAATGAAACTATTGCACCAGCAATAAGCTGTATTGATCAGACTTTGAGTCTTGATGCAAATGGCAACTTATCTGTATCTGGTGAACAACTTCTCGCTGGTAATCTTTACCTCACTACACCAGCAGATGATAGTCTAACGACGGCAAGTTTTACCGCAGATAATGCTTATGATTTAAGTTTTGACTTTAGCGCCACAAGTACAGATCCTGGTTTCGACTTTGGATACATCCTAAATGGAACGGTGACCTCTCTTGCTACTGCAACCGCAATGGGTTCTGAGACGGTTAACCTAAATGCAGGTCAAACAATCAGCTTTTTCGTTGAGGCCCAAGACGGGGTTATTGGCGGACAAGGAGGAGCTGTTTGGATCAGTGAGCTTTCGACAAGTATTGGAACAACTATTCCTGCTTCTGCTATATCGTTTGCCGGATCAGGTCAATCATTCTACGCGGATGCTTGCGGTCCTTTGACCACTTTGGTTGGCCCTGTGGGTGGTCCATATGCTGCAACCATCAATTTTGATTGTACTAATCTTGGCGCTGCAAATACTGTTGAACTACAAGTAACCGATCAGGCCGGTAACACAAGTCTTTGTTCAAGTACAATCACAGTTGTCGACGAGGCTGCTCCTCAGGTTATTTGTGTTTTCCAAACGGTAGACCTTAACCAAACAGGAACTGCAACATTACAAGCTTCAAGCTTTGACAATGGAAGTTCGATGGATGCTTGCGATGGTCGCAACATAACTTTCAGTTTCGTAGATGAATTCGGAGCTGATTTAGGACCGACGATGCAGGTCTCTTGTGATAGTATCGGTTCTCGCGATATTTTCATCGCTGCTACAGATCAATCTGGTAATGTTGGTTTCTGTCAGACAACAGTTCAGGTTAACGATAACCTAGGTCCGCAGATTTCTGTGCCAGCCAGTATTGCTTCCTTAGATTGTAGTGAATCACTTGATCCATCTAATACAGGGTTAGCTTCAGCAACTGACAATTGCGATGGTGCGGTATCTGTAAGCTTTACGGATTTAACGCTTTCGGGAACTAGCCGCAACTGCCGCACGATACGTCGCCGTTTCTCAGCGATTGACTCTCGCGGAAACATCAGCTTTGCGTTTCAGGACATCACAATTGTAGACAATACAGCTCCTATTTTCGAAAGTGACCCAATGGCTGTTGGATTTATTGATCCAAATCCTCCAGTTGCTGAGTGTACTATACCAGCAAGAGTTATTCCTGCAATCACTGACAATTGCGATGTGAATGTTACCGACGTGGTAATAGACACTACGGATACTCGTATAGCAATGGGCATGTTCACTTCAACCTCGAGTGATGCAGCGTTTTACAACTTTGATATCATGCGTACGTGGACTGCTACAGACTCTTGTGGTAACAGTAGCACCCAAACTCAATTTATTCAAGTTCGTGATACAGAGGCTCCAGTTTTTGATGCCTCAGTTTCTACAATGCAGCAACTTTCTACCGATGCAGGTTCTTGTTTTGCAACGGTAAGTTTCGACCTGACTGGACTCATAACTGATGGATGTGCTCCGTCATCAGAATTGACAGTTACGAATGACGCTCCTATGGGAGACGGAGCATTCCTTGCACAGGGAACATACCCAGTTGGAATGCACAGCATAACTTTTGTAGCATCAGACCCATCTGGCAATAGTGACATGCTCACGATCAATTTCGAGGTCAATGATATGGAAGGTCCGATTGTAGCATGCTTGTCAGGCTTTAACCTAACTCTTTCAAGTCAAGGTGTAGCATCGATTTCAGCAGTTCAATTAGATAATGGCAGTATTGACAATTGCGGTATCGCTAGTTACCAACTCAGCCAGTCTTCATTTACATGTGCGGATCTAGGATTCAATAGAGTAACACTTACAGTTACTGATTTTGCAGGTAATCAAAATTCTTGCACGACGTCTATAATCGTTTCTGAATCAACTGTTCCTGTATTTACTTCTACTCCAGCTGATGTAACCGTTGATTGTAGCGACGACCTCAACGACCCTGCAATTGTTGGAACTGCGGCTGCAACTACAGCTTGTGGTACATCAGCAATGATTACTTCAACCGATGTGACTATCGTAGGCACTTTTGATAATTGTCGTACGATAGAGCGCACATACACGGCAACTTCAGCGGGTGGATTGACAGCAACCGCTGTTCAGATCATAACCGTTGAAGACAACTCGGTTCCGACCTATGATAATGCTCCACTTCCTGCGGATCGTTTCCAAATGTTCGAGTGCGCTCCTGCTGCATTCCCGGTAATTACCGCATCGGATGATTGTGGCGCTCAGCCACTGGTGTCGATTATGTCAGATTTCTCAAATCAAGGATCCGATCCAGCAATGTCTAATTTCTACAATTACATTCTTGTTCGAGAATTTGTAGCAAGCGACGGCTGCAATACTGCTAGTCCTGTAGCGCTTACCTACCGAGTAGTAGACACAAGCGTTCCAGTGGTCAATATAAGTGATCAGACGATCCCTACAGATATGGGAACGTGTCAAGGGACCGTAAATATCGATCTAGCGCTCTTGACTTCAGATTGCGCAGATGCAAGCTTCATCAACTTTACGAATGACGCAGGTATTGGTAATGGCGAAAACCTCATCCAAGGTGTCCTTGCCGCAGGTGTGTATCCAATAAACTTCACTGCAACAGATCCTTCAGGAAACGATACGACTGGAACTTTCACGATCACTATCGAGGATCAACAAGGTCCCAATGCGATTTGTGATAATGTTACTGTTACCTTAGTAAACGGTGTAGCGACGATCACTGCAGCAGATATTAACGAAGGCAGCACAGACAATTGCTCTGCAACTGCAGACTTGACACTTTCTCTTGATCAGACAACCTTCACGACCCCAGGTGATTTTCCTGTAGTTCTTACGGTTACAGATGAAGCAGGAAACTCTTCAACATGTACCTCAACCGTAAGTGTTATTGCGCCACTAACGATTACAGCAGGTTCTACTTCTGGAGGTGCTGGTGAAATTGTTCAACTCGGAATCAATGCAACCAACTTCGTCAACGTAAACGGACTTTCAGGTACGATCAGTTTACCTTCTACAGGAGTGGCAAACTTTGTGAATAACATCACATTTAACCCAATCTTCAATGTTTCAGACTGGTCCGTATTCGTAAATGATGATCAGCTTACATTCACGTATACTGGTTCTACGCAGGTTAGCCTTTCGGCAAACGGTGCGAACCTCTTCATGATTGATGTTGAGTTGGAAGGTATGGTTGGCGACATGACCGACGTAATCATTGATGGTTCTGCGACTGCATTAAATGCCGTGCAAAATATCAACGGAACGAACGTCATCTTGACTCCAGCTATAGGTACTCCAGGAGTAATTACTGTTATCGGAGTAGGAACTTCGATCACTGTTTCTGGTATGCTCAGCACTGCAAACGCAAGTAATAATGCTATTGCACTTGCAGATGTGGGTTATCTCGGAAGTTCAAGTGGAACCTTTACCACCGGTGCAAGCGGAACGTATAGCTATACAGTTCCAGTGGGTGGTACAACTACAGTTGAGCCGTTCAAAGACATCAATTACAGCAATGGGGTTGATATCATCGACTTGGCTGATCTACGTCAGCATGTCTTGACGAATCCCAACAAGCAGATCAACGATGGTTTCAACCGTATTGCAGCAGACGTCGCACCAGATGGAGACATCAACATCCTTGATATCATTGAGGTGCAGCAAACTGTTCTTGATCCGATCAATTACGAGTTCACCAACAATACGAGTTGGAGATTTGTGGCAGACGGTCAACAACTTGTATTTACACCTGATGCAACGGATGTTCCGACTTTCGATGAGTCAGCTACCTTCAATAATGTCACGACCAATATTAGCAATGTGAACTTCACTGGTGTTAAAATTGGAGACATAAACAGAACAGCTGTTCCTTCTTCGCTTACGAATGGTGGAGGTCTTCAAGGTCGCACCACGAATACGCTAGAGTTCATCGTGCAAGATCAAGCAATGGTCGCAGGCGAGACATACGAAGTAGAGTTGCAAACACGCAACTTCACAGACGTCCTTGGATACCAATTCACCTTGACGCTTGACAATGATGTTGCATCACTTGACGCTGTTCAACCTGGTGTGTTAGCTGGCATGAACGCTAACAACTTCAACCATGCTTCTGATGCCTTACTCTCACACGTTTGGGACAATGCCACAGATATCGACTACCAAGACGGAGAGATCGTATTTATGATTACTGTCACAGCTCTTGAGAATGGTATGTTGAGCGATGTACTTGAGATGAATAGCGATCTGACGAATGCCCTTGCGTACGGACAAGATCGTAGTCAATGGGACGTCGACCTCGTATTTGAGTCAGTCAGTAATACTTCGTCAGTTCTTGATGAGTCTTTCTCGCTTTCGCAAAACAGGCCAAATCCTTACAGCACAACAACGCTGATTGATTTTGAGCTTCCGAATGCTGATCAGGTGATCTTCCATGTAATTGATGTCAACGGTCGTATCGTACTTGAGCGCAGGCTCGATGGTTTTGCTGGGAAGCAAACCATAGAGCTGCAGGCAAATGAGTTGCCAGCTGCTGGAGTCTATCACTACCAACTCATTACCTCAGAGGCTACACTTGCTAAGTCTATGCTTTTGACAAATTAATTTTTACGATTGGAGATTAGGCTTGAAATGTCAAGCCTAATCTCTGATCATTTTTGCTTTTTTGAAACGCTGCGGGAAACCCTCCTCCCAACTGATTTTTGCACTACACACAGAATTGAAAACCAGCTGCTTTGCTTCCGCAAAACAGTAACCGATTTACACGTCTTTTTTAATACAGGGTTTATGCGTTTACTTTTACTAGTCATGGCTTTGTGCCTGGCGAATTTCACGGTGCTCCGTGCTCAAGCTACCGAATTGACCTACACGTTCAGTTCGCCAGGTGCTTGCGCAGGAACAACTGAACTCATCGTCGACGTCACTGTCGATGGCCTCAACGAATTGGAGGCAGCCTCTTTTACGATCGTTTGGGATCCAGCCATCATTGGTTTTGATCCTAACGACGCTACCGAAGGGCCAATTGATTTCAACCTTGTCAACCTCTCACGTGGAAGGTTTGGGTTTGGTCCCAATGGATCGTTTGTCAACGATGGTAAAATGACCTTTGGCTGGGATTCAGGGAATCCAAATGGGACGGGCGCCACTGTAAATGATGGAGATAGAATCTTCTCGATCAAATTTGACATTCTTACTTCAGGAATGACGAGCGCCATAACGGGTGATGGAAGTATTGCTCCTGTTATTACCTTCTACGCAACCAACAACGGCACGGTGGGTACAACTGTATTCAATCCAGGATCCGTAAGTACTTCAGACCTTATTGCTCCATCAGTTACTTGTCCTGCAAATGTGTCAATGACTGCATCAGCTGGTCAGACTTCTGCAACTGCTTCAAACATCGAAGCAACGGCAACCGACAACTGTTCCCTTACAAGTTTAACTTATCAATTCTCTGGCGCAACCACTGGGTCAAGTCCACTCACAGGGATTAATGATGCATCTGGATCTACTTTTAATGTAGGTACGACTACCGTTACCTATACTGCTACCGATGCTTCTAATAATACAAATACATGTTCATTTGATGTCGATGTCCTAGCGAACACACCACTCGACGAAGTGACATTTGATGTGCAAGATGTGAATTTTACATGCACAGACACAGAAGCCATTATTGATGTTGAAGTCGATAACTTTATTGATGTACTCGGCTTTCAAGGAACCTTCGTATTTGACACAACGACGTTTGCTTATAACCCTGCAAACCCTGTTACAAACTTCAATATTAATTTTCCGAATTTCTCTATTGCAGACTTCAACTTTAGTGCAGTAGATAATGGACAAATAACTTTCACCTATACCACATCTAGTCCAGTTAACTTAGCTAATGATGAGCTGCTTTTTTCAGTTCCTTTAGATATAGTCGCATTGGCATCTGCAACTTCGACTATTGATGGTTCACGGACAAGTCTATTCGTTGTCACACAGACAAATGGTACCGCTGGATTTGCAACAGTGAATGTTGATCCAGGTACGGCAACATTTGTTGATGCAGACCCACCTGTAATTAGTAATTGTCCTGATCCAATCGCTGCTACTGTTGTTGCAGGAGCGTGTAACGGCCCCGCAACATGGACTCCTCCAACAGCAATGGATGCTTGCGATCCAAATGCACAGCTTTCAAGCAACTTCAATCCAGGAGATATTTTCCCAATCGGGGTTACTACTGTCGTTTATACAGCAACAGATTCTTCTGGGAATTCTATTACCTGTGAATTTGATGTAACCATCACTGATGATATTCCTCCGACGTTCGACCTCTGCCCTGGTGATCAAAACTTTGGTCTCAGCACAGGCGAGTGTAGTTTTAGCGGAAGCATAATCATACCAACTGCAAGTGACCCTTGTGGTCAAGTAAGTGTCGAACCAACCAGCCCATTACCAAGTCCTTTCCCACTAGGAACCACAACAGTAACCTACGTGGCAACTGACCTTTCGGGAAATACCTCGACCTGCGTATTTGATGTAATCGTAACCGATAGTGATGCTCCAATAGTTGATTTCTGCCCAGCAGACGTGACGCTTACTGCGGCAACTGGGACTTGTACCGCGATCGCTAATTGGATGGCTCCAGTGTTTAGCGATGTTTGTGGTGGTATAACAGTCTCCACCAACTTCGACGTCGGTAATGCTGTACCTCTTGGAACCAACCTTGTCGTCTACACAGCGACTGACGCTTCAGGTAATACAGCCACCTGCCAATTCACGGCAATAGTCGTAGAGAATGATGCGCCTGTAATTAGTGATTGTCCAGCGAACATTACTGTGTCTGCTCCAAGTGGCACCTGCGAAGCAATGGTTACTTACGACTTGCCAACCGCCACAGACGCCTGCGATCCATCACCCACTGTAAGTCTAAGCCAAGGCTTAGCTTCTGGATCGACCTTCCCAGTAGGCGTAAACTTGGTTGCCTATATCGCTACAGATGCAAGTGGAAATGTATCAGACACCTGTATGTTTGAAGTCATCGTAACCGATGATGAAGCGCCGGTATTGACTTGTCCATCGGATCAGGTATTGCAAGCTCAATTAGGTTCAACTGGGGCAACTGCTCCGAACATTGGAGTAACTACTTCTGATAATTGTGGCGTTGCTGATACAAGCTTTACGATTACAGGATCAACAACCTTTAATGGCTCTGGAGATGCAAGTGATCTAGTATTTGATATTGGAATTTCTACAGTGACATATCTCGTAACAGATGTCAACGGAAATGTAGATAGCTGCAGCTTTACGGTTACGGTCAATAGCTCGAGCAATCCTCCAGTAATCGAATGTCCAAACGATACTTCCGCAATTGCTAACCCATCAGATTGTACGAACAGCTTTGCTGGACTTGATCTAGTTATTGCGTCAGATATGGCGGATATCGCTTCTGTTACCTACGAACTGACAGGAGCCACAATCGCGTCAAGCCCAACAATGGGAATGAATTCTGTATCAGGGGTTGTTTTCAATCATGGAATTACGACGGTTACCTACACCGCTACGAATCTTGATGGCGAAGAAGCGATGTGTTCTTTTACAGTGGAGATTATTCCCGGACCAGGAGAACCAATTGCCTGTCCTGCTGACATTATGATGGATGCAGCACTTGATAGTTGTGGAGCAAGTGTCTTCTACGCTGTACCTCAACCTACCGATGCTTGCGGAAATCCTCTGATGGTTTCTGGAACAAGCAACCCAGGAGATTTCTTCCCAGTTGGAATAACAACAGTTACCTACACTGCAACCGATAGTCAAGGCGCGCAAAGCACCTGCTCCTTTAATGTCACAATTCGTGATATCGAAACGATTACAGTTGCAAATTGCCCAGCGGATATTACCGTGGTGGCCGACATGAATGCATGCGTAGGCTGGAACGTGCAATTTACAGTACCGACTTTCACTAGTCTCTGTACCACACCGACAGTAGTAGCTTCACACAACCCTGGTGACTCTTTCCCACTCGGATCTACGACCGTAACCTATACTGCATCCTTGCCAAATGGTGATACTGCAACCTGTAGCTTTATGGTAATCGTTGTCGATCAAACGGCACCAATAATCGATTCATGTACGCCAGATGTTACCGTCGCCGCTCCGATGGGATCATGCGACGTTGCTGTAACATGGCCAGATCCTATCGCTTTCGATAACTGTTCCGCTGTGAGCTTTTCGTATTCAATTCCGAACGGTTCAATCTTTAGTGTAGGCGATACTACCGTCACTGCATTCGCAACAGATGCTTCAGGTAATGTTGACAGCTGTAGTTTTAGCGTAAGCGTAACAGGAGGAACCGCACCAGTAATTGATTGCCCAAGGAGTATCGTCTACCGGGCAGATAATCGTTTAATTTCTGATCCAGACAACTTCATCAGAAGTAGCTTCGGTGATGGTTGTGATGGGATTTTCCTCGACTTTGATTTGCCGACAGCAATGACGCAATGTGGAAATGTTACCGTCCGTCAAATTGGTGGACCTGTAAGTGGCTCACGTTTTTCTGTTGGGTTCAGCTTCCTCTTGTTTGAGGCAACCGCTGCCGACGGAACAACCACACAATGTCAATTCAGTATTGGGATTGATCCTGTTCCTACGCTGGACATTACTTCACCAGATGCAACAGTGTGTAATGGATCTACCGTCATGCTTGAAGCAACGGGAATCAGGAGAGCAAATTACATGTGGAGTGGTCCAAACGGATTCACGGCAACCGACAGCATCATCACCCTCAGCAACATTACGACAGCTGAAGAAGGGACCTATACGGTGAGTACGACCACCGAGGGTGGCTGTGTGCAAGTCGATAGTATTGACGTACTAGTAGATAGCAATCCACAGTTGGAAATTATTACTCCTGACTTCGTGTGCGGTAATCAAGGGAATGACTTGGTACTACAAGTTGAAGATACTTCAGGGCAAACCTTAGTTAATTTTCAATGGTCTGGTCCAAACGGATTCAACTCCACCTTGGAGACTCCAATCATTCAAAATGTGACACCAGACGATAGCGGTCTTTATACCGTATTCGTCACCACTGAAAATGGATGTTCAGGTAGAATTTCGAAGCAAATAGACGTTGCTACCCAACCAGCTACCCCTGTTGTGACGGTAGACGACTCAACACCATGTGTCGACGAGCAAATCATCTTTACTGGTACTGCTTACTCAGGTACTTCAGTAATCTACTCTTGGACTGCGAACCCTAGCGCAGGAGTGTCATTAAACGAGGTGAACAATGTCGCCATCTTCCAAGCAAGTGTGTCGGGCACCTTTGACGTTTGCTACTCTGCAACAGTCGACGGTTGTACATCTGAAGAAGTTTGTACTCAGGTTACCGTTCAAGCAACTCCAACCTTTGACATTGCTGGCGAGACTGATCTTTCTTGTTCCGATGGTTCACAAGAGCTTCGATTGGAAGAGGTGAGTGGTACTGCAAGTACGTTCGAATGGAGAGGACCAAATGGCAACATCCTCAGTTCAACTTCACTACTTCTTATTCAAGGAGTTACTGCCGCAAATGCAGGTCTTTATAGTCTCCGAATTAGTTCGACAAATGGCTGTATCGCAGATACTGCATTTAACGTCAGAATAAGTGAGCGTCCAAATCCGCCAATCGTTCAAGCTGATGTTACTACACTTTGCTTAGGTGAGTCAGCGATTTTGTCGGGGACTGATTTTGGAACAGGAGTTAATTACATCTGGACTGCTGATGCAACTAACCTCGAGGCTGGAATTCCAGGCATGAGCAATCAGCCTGTCATCACAGTTACCCCTACTGTTGCTCGCACCTTCAATTACGATTTAGTCATTGAACGCGATGGCTGTTTTAGCGAAACCCGAAGTATTGATGTCCTCGTCATGGATGCGCCTAACGCTCAAGCAAGTTTCGATGGGAATACAAACTGCGTAATCCCTGGTCAGTCGATCACTTTATTCGAGACGCTAGGAGAAGGAACCGTTACCGGTTGGACAGGTCCACTTGGATTTTCTAGTACGTTGGCAAGTCCGCGAATTTCAGACCTCACCGATGCTAATTCGGGTGAATACACAGTGACGGTTGAAAATGCAGCGGGATGTACATCAACTTCTTCAGTTACAATTAACGTAACGGAAGGCGTCGCACAACTTGAGACCTTCTTTGACGGTGCTCTTTGTCGTGGGTCAACTGTTCAGCTCTTCTCAACTGAAGTGCGTGGAGCAGATTACTTATGGACAGGTCCTAACGGTTTCTCATCGACAGATCAAAATCCAGTGATTCAGAGTCTCTCGCCCGGACTAAGCGGTGAATACACTGTCGTAGCAACGTTGCCAAACGGATGCGCTAGTGTCCCATCTGAGCCACTCGTACTCACAGTATTAACTGAACCAGAGGCAACGGACGATTTCTTCGATTTTGTAATTGAGAGTAACGGTGGTCTAATCAATATTCTTGACAACGATATCTTGACAGATAACGGAGTGAACCTTACGATTACGCGCGAGCCAGTATTCGGCACTGCCCTCGTAACTCAGGATGGATTTATTTCCTACACCAGCGATGCTACGATTCCTCGTGAGGATCGCGTTGAGTACGAGGTTTGCTACGACGATTGTCCTACGCTTTGTTCACGTGCGCTTATCAATGTTGTACTTGATTTTGATACCGAGCGGTGCATTGCTACGACTGTGATCACACCTAACGGTGACGGTCAAAATGATGCGTTTTTCATCAGTTGCGTTGAAGACCCAACTCAGCTTCCGCAAAACTCCTTGGTCATCTACAATGAGTATGGTGATCAGGTATTCAGCGCCGCTCCATACTTGAATAATTGGGAAGGTACGCACGACAACGAGCGTCTACCTGATGGCACATATTATTTCCTTTTCCGTGAATCGCCAACTGGCGGAGAGCAGCGCGGATTCATCACCATTTACCGATAAACCATGCGTACTTACACACTAACTCAACCGCAGTTTGGTTCGCTGAAATCTCTGCGTCTTTTACTGCTTGCTATGTTCATTCCCACAGCATTTATGCTGTATGGTCAGCAGGAAAGTCAGTACACTTTTTTCATGCAAAACGAGCTGTACTATAATCCTGCGGCTGCGGGAGCTCGCGGCGTAGCTTCGATCACGGGACTCTACCGTCAGCAATGGGCTGGCTTTGATGGCGCTCCAACCTCTCAGTTGTTGAGCTTTAATACACCGATCGCAGAAAAAGTAGGGTTCGGCCTTCAACTCAACCATGCGAGCAAAGGCATCATCGACAATACCTACGCTTCCATGTCGTACAACTACAAGTTGAAGTTGAGCGATGCCGCATCAGTGCGTCTTGGTCTTTCAGGTTCTCTCCAACGTTGGGCCGTAGATTTCAGAGATCCATCAGTGGTTTTGCGTACTGACAATGACAACAGCATTGACCTTGCCAATAACTTTGATACTTGGGAAGGAAATGTTGGTGCAGGATTGCTTTTTGAAATGGAAGATTACCTCTCCGTAGGAGTTGGTATTCCGCACATTTACAAGTCTAGAATTTCTGTAGATGATACCAAGGGCCTAGAAGGCGCGCGTGTCTCTCCACATATCTATTTCACTGCAACAGGTCTCGTCCCTATTACAGAGAAAGTTGATTTCAAGCCTAGTTTATTGGTTGGGTACGTTTCGGGTGCACCTACGACGGTAAACGTGAATTTTGCAGCAGTCTATGCGAATAAAGTAATGGGCGGAGTTAGCTACCGATCGGGTGGAGATGGTAATGGCGATAGCATTGACCTGCTGCTATTTTACCAGATTAGCAACAACATTGGCTTCGGTGGAGCGTACGACATCGGAATCAGTGATATCGCGCGGCAGACCGCTGGATCTTTTGAAGTTATGGGCCGTTTCGACTTTGGTTCTCAGCGCGACGATCTGGTAAGTCCTAGGTTTTTCTAGCGATCAGCTGTAGGGGGGACTTATCTGTCCTGTGCGAAGCACGAGGATCCGAATAAACGTTTGACGATCGCCGAATTCTTCGGATTTATCCACAGGGAGTTGAGCAAGCGGTCCATCTACTAAGATACAGCTACCTTTCGCGGTGTAGGAGAATTTGGTTAGCACAGCACAGGTTTTGCCGAAAGGTGAAAAATATGTGCCTTCAAAGGTTGAGTATTGGCCTTGCGGCAAAACCCACTTTTCCTCGACATGAAATTGCCTGTATGAGATTTTTGATTCTTTTCATCCTTTGTATCGGATTTGGATACACTACTTTTGGGCAGCTGCTCTTAGAAGATGATAGGGTAGTGATCAGCAACGAGATCAATGTGAATAGCACTGATCTAGACTTCAGCCCGATGTACTACCGAGACGGGGTCGTATACCTAACGACCAATGTCCAAGAGCTGAAGTATCGGGTCGAGGACAAGCGTGCGGGTGTAAACATCGCGAAGTTGTACCAAGCAACCCGTAGCTATTCTGGCGTGCTTTCAGATGTTCAGCCGTTCTACCGAGAGCTGTCAAGCTCATTCAATGAAGGTCCCGTCACCTTTGATACTTCCTTTAATAAGATTTATTTCACTCGCAACGACGATACGCGCAAAAAGAAGAGACGTAAGCGCAAAGAAATTCTCGGCCTGCGGATTTACACGGCAGATTTTGAGAATGACAGCTGGGTAAACGAGCGTTTGGCGGACTTCAATGTCTCAGATGCAAACACCGCTCACCCCGCTCTTGCTCCTGATGGAAACCTGCTAGTATTTGCTTCTAATCGTGAAGGTGGATACGGCGAGATGGACCTCTGGGCAGTTAAAAAGATTGGCGGAGAGTGGGGCGAAGCCTACAACCTTGGGCCAGACATTAATACGGAGGGCAACGATGTATTTCCTTTCCTGCACGCCGATGGGACGCTTTATTATTCCTCAACTACACAAGCGCCTAGCGACGAAGAAGGGCACTTAGACATCTATTACTCAAGGCTTTCGGGCAGTAAGTGGGGCAAGGGAATTTCACTAGGGCCACCCTTCAATAGTGACGATGATGACTTTGGATTCATCGTAGCAGAAGACAACAAAAAAGGATATTTCAGCTCGGATCGCGTCGGCGGCTTAGGTGGCGATGACATCTACAGCTTCCAAATATTCACGGATAGAATCGGCGGTCCGCTTGATCTCACCGTTGTGGTAAGCGACGCTCGGAGTGGTGTATTTCTAGAAGGGGCAAAAGTGACCTACCTAAATACAGCGGATGTATCACTCGCTCGTGCATTGAGTGATGGCCTAATTTCAGGAAATACAGAAACGGGTCTTCAACTTACAGGTGGAAAAAGCACTACTACCGATGGCGAAGGTCGTCGTGTACTAAATGTCAGCAGTGGTGAATATTTGCTCTCTATTGAGAAAGAGGGTTACGCAACCATCCAACTTCCGCTGTCTCTTAATAAAGGGAGTATCACTTTACCGGTGGCATTGGACCCCGTCGCCGGTTGCGGTGGATTGCGCATCGTCGTCTTAGACGAAAAGAGTCTACTGCCAGTATCTAATGCTAGGATTCGACTAGATGGCCAATCGACTGGTAAAAGTGTGGATCTGAATTCTAATGGAGATGGTGAGTCGACCTATTGCGTTCCATGTGGTGATATCTATGGCATAACGGCGATACTTGGCGCACAGCGATCCAGCCCCGCAGCTTTTGATACGCGAGGACAGAATTGCAGAAGAGGAGATGAAGCAACATTGACCCTATACCTGAAAAGTCCAGGTGGCGGTGGTGGAGGAGGTCGCTCAGCACCCTCGGACAATCCACTTGTGGTAGGTTCGGTGCTACAGCTGCCAAGTGTCTACTACCCGCTCGATGCATACGACCTCAGCATGGGGGCACGAAATGACCTCAATCACTTAGCAGTGCTGCTCAATCGATATCCAGGGATGCGTATAGAGTTAGGTAGCCATACAGATGCGCAGGGTTCGGCGGAATACAACCTTCAGCTTAGTCAACGCCGTGCTTCCGAAGCCAAGCGTTATCTCGTGCAAGAGGCACAAATCTCTTCAAGCAGAATCTCAGCCATCGGCTATGGAGAGCGTGAAATAAGAAATCGTTGCGTGGACGGTGTACGTTGCTCCTCAGCAGAACATCGCCAGAATCGTCGTACGGAGATCAAGGTCGTCCACGTCGATAATCCCGTAGCTATCTCAGACTATCTGCAGCAAAAAGCAAGCGAGGGTCGCAGAGATGAATATGCCGCACCACAGAGAGGAAGTACATCTGTTTCGAGCTCAACGAGTGATCTACAAGTTACCGATGGCAAGCGGTATTGGGTTGTAGCTGGCACCTTTCGGGAAAACAGCAATGCCTCAAAGCGACTCGCCGAACTTGAGTCCTTAGGTTATGTAGGTGTTTCAGTACTGTCCTTCCCAGGCGAAACAACGCACGTGGTCGTCTGTGGTAAGTTTGGTCAACTTGCAGAGGCCGCTCAATTTTCTCGCGCACTCAAAGAGGCGCACGAGATAGGGGCGTACGTGCGGAAGGTGAAGTAGGGTATTTTCGAGCACTGCTTAAGACGTAGAGGTATGCTTAGCAAATGGACGCACCCCACGGTCATTTCGATTAAGTCCCTGAGGAACGAATGGACGTACCCCACGGTCATTTCGACTAAGTCCTTGAGGAACGAATGGACGCACGGAGAAATCTCCCTCGCGCAAGCGGCACCCTAATCAACAGAGTATTGGGGGCGGTGTAAGGGTTGGATGGGCAGACCTCTCCGCTACGCACTTTCCTTTGCTGTATTCGCTTTCGCTTACTTGTTATGTAGAGTGCTCCGGTTGAGGTGACCAAGTCCGCTAAGCAGCTGCCTCTTAGTATTCGCTTTCGTTCACTTGTTATGTAGAGTGCTCCGGTCGAGGTGAAGTGAGGGCAAACAAAAAAGGCTCTGTCGTAACCGACAGAGCCTTTTCACTTCTAGGATTGAATGTAGTAATTACCCTATACCAAACCTTGAAGGACTGCGAACTTCACCAATTCCGTAGAGGTATTGAAGTTAAGTTTGCGCAAGATGTTCTTACGATGCGTCTCAACGGTGTAGCGACTAATGAATAGTTCGTCAGCGATATGTTGAGAGGTATATCCTTTGGAAATTAAATTAAGGATTTCCTTTTCGCGCTTCGATAGTAGTAAACGTTTCTGGAAATCGTCTTTTAATTCAGAAGAATCAGGCTTGCGACGTGCCTTTTCGCTACGCGCCATCGTTACTTCTGTACCGACGTATCGTTCTCCAGCAACAACAGCCTTTACAGCTTTGATGATTTCCTCTCGTGATATTTGTTTGAGCAAATATCCGCTGCAACCCAACTTAAGGGTTTCGCGAACGAGGTCTGGATAATTGTAGGAAGTATACGCGATAACATGCGTATTAGGACTTTTAGCCTTAAGGGAAAGAATGCTGTCTTTATAGCTTTCTCCTGGGATGTTTAAGTCTAGGAAAACTACGTCGTACTGGGCTGGCCAGGACTCTTGTAGTTCTTGCAAGCTAGCAGCTGTAGAAGCCAGAGTGATGTCTTCTTGAGAGGCTAGCAAGGCTTGCAATCCAGCGACGACGATAGGGTGGTCGTCAACGACTGCAAGTCGAATTGGTGAAATGCCGTTCATGTTTATGGGATTTGGCAGAGAAGGTGTAGGTGTTTCAAAAGTTCGTCACTCAACTTGTACGAAGAAACGAAATCAATGTTGGAGTACAGCGATTGTGTACTTACCTGACTTCTGGTACTAGTATTCAATGAGAGCGACGAAAAAAAGGAGCTACAACCTATGCCAACATACAGGAACAGGCAGAAAGGCGCTGCTAGGCGCGAGTGTAAAATGTGTCATGGGTAAGTTTGGTGTGAACAACATACAGGGGGGATTAGTCCCTATAATCAGTTACCAAATGTAGTCTACCCTGACCAAGAAGTCAAATAAAGGTCGAATTCTACCAAAAACAGATCATTACGCGACCGAATCGCTAAACTTATTTAGGTTGGCAACGAAGTCTTTACACTTGCGAATATCGAACACACCTTGAAGGGCTTCCATCAACTTTTCATGTCCTTCTTCGTCAATATCTGTACTGCTGTCAGAGATTACAATTGGCTGAAGACCAAGGCTTAAAGCATCGTATGCGGTAGCTACGACACTGCGTGTACCATTCAAACCAGCGATGATCACATTGCTGATATCGTGGTGACGCAAAATGATGTCTAATTCCGTTCTAAAAAATGCAGATGGCCCCGTCTTCTCAATCACGTAATTCACTGGCTGAATCTCTTCAATCGTCTGGTGACCCCACTTGGAGACTTGAAAATCACCTCTCACGAGTTTTACACCAAGATCTTTTAAGAAAAGAGGTACGAGTGCTGCATTCTTTGTGTCCGCGATCAAGGTAAAACTGCTCGCTACCATCAACATGCCTGAATCTCGACAACCATCGCAGAGCTTAATTAAGGACTCTATAAATGAGCGACGCTTCGTCAACTCAAACCCGCTGCGCACGAGTGCTCCTTCAGGATGGAAAAAATCATTCTGCGCATCTACGAGGATTAGTGCAGTGTTCTTTGGTTTTAGACTGGGATTCATCGCTGCGAAATAACGGAGTTTCTCTGGACCATTCACCTATTCTTTGAAGTCTTGTATTAAAAACTGTCAATCCATTATTTTTTATCTGTAAGTGACTGAGAAGCAGCACGAACACTTCCATGTTTTTCAAGGAGGTCGCGAGCGACTTCGTCTGAAACGCCGTGCTTTTCCTGTAACATGCGGCTTCCACGCGCCCAAAGTTTATGGTTAGAGAGTGCCATGTCGACCATGCGGTTGTCGACCACGCGGCCGAGTTTGATCATTACACTCGTCGTAAGCATATTCAATACTAGCTTTTGCGCCGTCCCAGATTTCATCCGGGTAGAGCCTGTAACAAACTCCGGTCCGACGATGACTTCTACAGGCCAATCAGCGTTTTCAGCAACAGGACTGTCAGGGTTACAAACGATACACCCAGTGCTCAGTCCATGCGCTCGTGCAGTAGAAAGTCCGCCGATCACGTAGGGTGTTGTGCCTGAGGCGGCGAGACCTACCACCATGTCGCCCGCTTTAGCTCCCTGCTCTTCCAGGTCTTTCCAGCCTAGGCCAGCACTGTCTTCAGCAAACTCGACTGCTTTTCGAATGGCGGAATCCCCACCGGCAATTAGCCCGACAACAAGTTCGTGTGGAACGCCAAAGGTTGGTGGACATTCAGAAGCATCGACCACTCCAAGGCGACCTGAAGTCCCTGCTCCAATGTAGAAAAGTCGCCCATCGTTAGAAAGTGCAGTATAGGTTGCATCTACCAATGCCTCGATTTGATCCATAGCTCTAGCAACTGCGATGGCTACGGTTTGATCCTCCTGATTGATTCCTTCAAGTAGTTGACGCGTTGTCATCTTATCAAGGTGACGGTGATTCGATGGCTGTTCAGTGATGCGTTCCATAAGCGCAAAGATGTAGGGATTTTCAATTCACAATAAGACTGAGGCTGCAAAGAATATGTACTTTTGGAGCATGCTCCAAACGGCAATAGATCCTACGTTCGCTTCCGCAAAACCTGAGATTGTCATCGGCGTGATGTCTGGAACGAGCATGGACGGTCTTGATATCTGCGCTGTAGAGCTCATTGTTTCAGAAAAGGGAGCGTGGAAGTACAAAGTTTTGGCCAGTGAAAGCCAGAATTATAGTCCGTATTGGTTTGATGTTCTCAATACAGCTTTCGCCAAAACCCGCTCCGAATTAACTGAAATAAACATCGAGTACGGAAACTTTCTCGGCGAACAGGTTAAGCGTTTTTGCGAAAGCGAAAAAATCACACCAGCAATTATCGCGAGTCATGGACATACCGTCCATCATCGCCCTTTAGAAGGGTACACCTTTCAAATCGGCTGTGGAGCGACCTTGAGTAAGGTGACAGGAATTCCAGTCGTCTGTGATTTTAGAACCTTAGACGTGGAGCTTGGAGGACAAGGAGCTCCCTTAGTCCCCATTGCTGATCGCCTGCTCTTTAAAAATTACAGTCAGTGTCTCAACCTTGGCGGCTTTGCCAACGTGAGTTATACGATTGGGGGCGGTATACTGGCCTATGACGTTACTTTGGTAAATGTCTTGCTGAATCGCTTGGCCAACAAACTTGGCAAACCCTACGATTCCGAAGGTTCTATTGCAAAGCATGGTATAGTCAACCACGAGTTGCTACATCAGTTAGAGACGCTTCCCTATTACAAAAATGCGCCTCCGAAGTCTCTCGGAAGAGAATGGTTTGAGGAGCAGGTTTGGACGCTTTTTGAATCCTGTGAAACTTCTATCGAAGACCTGCTTGCGACGGCTACTAGGCATATAGCGCTACGCCTTGCCAATGACTTAATCAAAGGGCCTCACGGCAAAATCCTAGTGACAGGAGGAGGTGCTCTCAACACCTTTTTGATTGAAAGCTTACGCCAAAACCTTCCTTGTACCCATGAATTGGTTTTGCCGAAAGGCGAATTGATCGTACATAAAGAAGCAATTGCCTTTGCATTGCTAGGCGCACTACGCATGCGAGGAGAGGTAAATACCCTCTCAAGTGTCACGGGAGCTAGAAATGACAGCAGTGGAGGAAGGTATTTT
This sequence comes from uncultured Saprospiraceae bacterium, assembly GCA_937923485.1. GTDB lineage: Bacteria > Bacteroidota > Bacteroidia > Chitinophagales > Saprospiraceae > CALDTK01. The sequence goes on along the minus strand of CALDUE010000045.1, from coordinate 13,121 downwards.
TACGTTCAATAGCAAAGAATCGTAGGTCATTCCAAAATCCTCTCGTACAATTGAGCTATGGAAGAGCTGAAAGGATTGAGCGCCCTCATCACAGGTGGCAGTAAAGGCATCGGATATGGCGTCGCTGAGGCAATGGTGAAGCTAGGTATGAACGTGGCGATTACCTCTAGGTCGAAAGATGAGGTTACGAATGCTGCTGCAACACTAAGTAAGCTTGGCCCTGGCCGTGCGATCGGACTTAAATGTGATGTGCGCGATTATTCGGCTCAGCGCAACGTAGTCGATCAAGCCGTCCATGAGTTTGGAAAGCTGGATGCCGTCGTGGCGAATGCAGGGGTTGGACGCTTCGCCTCGATTGATGAAATGACGCTGGATAATTGGAATGACACGATCGATATCAACCTCACTGGTGTATTCTACACAGTAAAGGCAAGTCTGGAAGCATTGAAAGAATCGCAGGGTTTTTTAGTTACGATCGCCTCTTTGGCAGGTAGCAACTTCTTTGCACGAGGAGCTGCTTATAATGCTTCAAAATTTGGCCTGGTTGGTTTCACCCAAGCAGTGATGCTCGACGTTCGCGACGCTGGGGTGCGTGTATCTACGATTATGCCTGGTTCTGTGGCCTCTCACTTTGCAGGACATACACCCACTGAATCCGATAGTTGGAAAATACAGCCAGAAGACGTCGGTCGCCTTGTAGTTGACCTGCTTCGTATGCCAGCACGTACCTTACCTTCGAAAGTGGAAGTGCGACCTGCTCGTCCAAAAAAATCTAAATAATGACGGTTCGTTCATCTTTCCTTCAGCTCTTAATTCTATTCGTTTCCTTATTTGTTATAGGCTGTGGCGCAGATGCAGGCACACAGAATAATACATCGACGGAAACCGAAGCAACTGCAAGTGCTAAAGTTGATGCCGTGACAGGTTATATCGATCCAGTTTGCCGAATGAAAATCTCGCCCGATGCAACGGATACCTATACGTTCGAAGAGGTGACGTATGGCTTTTGTAGTAAAGGATGTAGACTTGCTTTTACTAAAGACCCAGCTGTATTTCTTACAGCTCTAGAAGAATAAAATTTGTCAGAACCAACGGCACCCTTAAGATTTTATGTTTTCTTTTTGCATGACAAAATAGAGGGCGAACACGTCTATGCTATTGTGCAACAAAATGAGTTGCCGCACCGCTTACAGAAGTTCCAAGAGAGTGCCTATGCGGGGGCAATGAGTCTCAATCGCGATTGGGGTAAGCTCTATATTCCCGAGGCAGAACTAGATCGCTTCATGGAGTTAACGGGCAATCGACTTGCCCCCGAGGTAGAAATGCACGTTGATGGTGGCGGAGCTAAAAATAAGGGGTGCTTGGGCTTTCTGATGGGGAAATAAGCCTTTTACGTCGAATATAATACCTGATAAAGTGTAAGAGGTTTGCGTGGATATAGTTATCTTAGGGAAAATCTTAGGTTATGAAATCCATATCAACTCTACTGATAATCATCTTATTTCCTGCACTTCTGTTTTCGCAGTGGGTCCAACTGGGGCCTGGTGGTGGTGACATCGAAGTGATGGAACGCGTAGATGGAGATATTTGGGTTGGAACCCGACAGGGGATTTATATTTCAGAAGATGAAGGTGAAACGTGGCAGTTTGACGAGAGGTTCGGTAGAGGGATTTACCTGCTACTTGAACGAGTAGACGAAGCCATTTATGTTCACGGAACATATACTCCTCCTGGGCAGTCCACGGGGCAACTTGGTCTATATCGGTCTTTAGATGAGGGCGCAAGTTGGACATTGATTTCTAGTACGCTTAATATTGGTTCCACTTTTCTTCCAGATATGGTTGATATTTTGGAGTGCGGGGACAAGGCCTTTTTTCGCTCTTCAAATGAAATGTATGTTGCGACCATTGGAGAATGGGAATGGGAGCTTGATACGATTAATTCCTTGTCTTTACAGCCCTTTTCAACGGTTCGTCAAGATCAAAGTACACTTGTGGTTTCTGGTGCGACACAAATTTCTGTGAGTACAGATTGCGGAGAAACCTGGGTTGATAAATCATCACGCGACGTCGTAGCGACCTACGTTCAATACATCAAAGGAGATACGCTAATTGGTCCGCAAAGATCATTCGGGCAATGGTCGATATCCTATGACCTTGGCAATAGTTGGGTAAGACAGCCAAGTGTCGGTATCTATTTTCAAGACAAAATCATTCAATTGGCTGATGGCTCATACGTAGAGTTTGGCTTAGGTTTCTTCCATGCGCGGCAGATAACAGGACAGTGGGAAGGCATTGCCGATACAGAAATATATGGGTTCATTGAAGACGCTATATTACTGGACAATGGTGAAATTTTAGTGAGCGGAGAAGAGGGGTTATTTCGAGTGAATTTAAATCGTACAGAAATGGCTGTTGATTTTAGAGGGCCTCCGCTTCATAATATTATCAGGATTATTTCTAATGACAACGGTATGTATGTCACTTCTTCAGAGCTTACGACCTATCAATCTCGAAACGGTGGAAGTCGATGGGGCCAGATGTTTCTTCCAAGGAATTCAAATTCTGCTGCTAACCCTCAAAATATTTCAGGTGCTGGTTGGATAGGAGATAAATTATTTATGCTAGCAAATAGAATTGTTGTTGAATATGCTCCGCCTTACATCCGATACGATCAAATTTATCCTTCTCCTGATAGTGGTCCTTATTATGATCTTGAAGTTGCAGGTGATAGAATCTTTGTTGCAGCTGAGGACGGTTTCTGGAGAGGCACCGAAAGCGGAGATGATTTTGTATCCTACCCCCAAGATTCTGTACCCTCAGGCTCTTTGCGCATGTACAAATCGGGTGATTACATCTATTTAAATAGACTAGGTGAATGGACTAGATACTTACAAGAAGGGGCAACAAGTATTCAATCCCTTAATTGGCTGGATACAGAGTATCGATTCATTGACGACAAGATATTTCGTTGTCAACCTGAACAATGGAGTGTTTCTGATGATGACGGTAATACTTGGGAGGACCTTGATATGGCAAACTCAGGACTTCCTGCCGACTTTTCTGATGATTGGTTGGCCCCAAAAGCTATTGTTAGTATGAACGATTCGCTCTTTTTGACACCTAGCTTTAGGCAAGGAGTTTTTGTTTCGTCCGATGGAGGATTCACTTGGGAACCTCGCACTTACAATATAGAAGGTGAGACAATCTTGAGTATCGCATCAGATGAACTCCGTCGTGGTCTCGTCGCAGCGATAGCTGGTAAGTCATTGTTCGGCTACTTCACGGATGGGTTTAGTAATGTTAATGAGTTAGGCAATCTAGCCATGGACGTAAAAGCATTTCCTAATCCTGCAAACTCTTCGATCCAATTGTCATTTTCAGGTGATCTCCCAAGAGACGTAAGATTTAGCCTCATGTCAACCACCGGTCAAGAGCTAGTGCCTTACATCCTAAACAGGAATAACAACAGTGCCTTGCTCGTGGTCGAACACCTTCCAGAAGGACATTACTACCTCGCTGTACAGGCAGGCAAAGAAGTCGTAACGACCCCAATTGTAGTGGCGAGATAGCTACAGCGATATGTTCATTTCCAGAGGCAAGCGAACAAGCAGCCTGAAACTGATCGAGCAGACCTTATCGCTTTCGGTAGGACGTTCTTGGCTAATCCAGATCTACCTGCGCGCTTACGCGAAAACGCAGAACTCAACGAGACAGACCAAGATACCTTTTACACTTCGGCGCCAGAAGGCTATACAGATTATCCGATGCTTGTAGAGGCAGTTTCATAAGTCTGGTCTAGCAGATAGTATGAAGATGAATTTCTAATTTATCTGCTTCAATGAGTTAGGTAAATATCTGACTTTAAAGTAAAAGACCTGATCAGCCATGGTGACAGATCAGGTCTCTTTATACTTAGCATATAGATCAACTGCAGATTTTACAAGTTTCCATACTTGCGAGCGTACTCCAAATGCTGCTCTACGAAATCATCTGGATACTCCACCTTTATATCCGTCACCTTGCCGTCGCCATCTTTCACAGCTACTAAGCGAGGATTAATGAATCCACCATATGGTGCACTATCCAAAGCAGCCGACCGCTCCAATACTTCAAAGTGCAGGATCTCGTCAACGTTTACACCAAAGTCCTCGACGAGGTCTTTTCCTGCTTTGTAATCTCCCTCTGATTTGATACGCTGAATCTCACGTAGCAACTCACCGAAGTATCCGCGCACTGCATCGTAATCATGTATTTCAAAGTAGGTCTTGCCATCGCGCATCAACTGCTCAATTGCTGGCACATCGTTCTCGCCTGAAGCATCCTCGTTTGCACGCATAAAGGCATAGGCTGCATTGAGTTGACGGTTGCGCATGTGGCTTTCTTCGATCACATCGCCAGGCTTGATGCGACGTAGTTGAGTCATCATACCATTGCGGATGTAGCTGTCGTATTCTGCTTTTCCTGCGTCGATACTTTCAAGTAATCCGAGCTCCACCAACTTTGGGTCCATGATGAAATAGAGCCCTACCAAATCAGCACGAGCTTCTTCCAAGGTGCTTGCATAGCTCTTCAGAGTCTCCTTAGGGGTTCCGATGCCAGGATTGAGTTGACCGCTCGCGTGTCCGATCACTTCGTGAAGTGCTGTTCCCATTTTATCGGCAACTTTCCCGTACTTTTTTACGCGTTTTATTTCTTCATCATCGTGTGCGAACTCTTGCAAGAAACCAGGTCCGCTCGCATTGTCATAGGCCTCGATGATGTTACCTAGGCTTACAGATTTAGAGCCATATTCTTTTCTAATCCAGTCGGCATTTGGCAAGTTGACACCGATTGGTGTTGCTGGACTTGCATCACCTGCTTCACCAGCGACGGCGACTACTTTATAGCTTACACCCGTTACGTTTTTCTTCTTGTGCTCGTCCATGATGGTCGAGTTATCCTCGAAGTATTGCGCATTGTCAGCAACTACTTTCATACGCTCTGAGGCATCAAAATCTTTGATTTGGACGATGTTCTCATACGAACCAGTATAGCCCAGTGGGTCGTTGTACACCTCTACAAATCCATTGATGTAATCAATGTCTCCTTCTGTCGCTTGACTCCACGCGATGTTGTAATCGTCCCAAGTCTTGAGGTCGCCAGTAGTATAGAAGTCTGCTAGGAGTCCAATTGCATCGCCTTGAGCTTTGTTCTCAGCGACCTTCTGCGCTTCACGCAGGTGCATGACGACTTTCTCCAACGCTGGACCGTAAAGACCGCCAACTTTGTAAGTCTCTTCTACGATTTTCCCATTCTTTTTCACGAGACGGCTATTGATGCCGTAGCTCAGTGGGCGCATTTTATCCGGGCTAGTCTGCGCAGCGAAGAAGGCTTCAGCTTCTGCTTGCGTCACATCTGGGCCGTAGAAATTCACGGCGCTGTTTGCCACGAGGTCTTTGTCTGCATCGAGGCTCACTTTCTTCGCATCGTAGTTAGGATCAAAGATCGCCCTCATGGCTTCTGCGCTCAGCTTGGTATTGGTCTTTGCCATCACACCTTTCAAGTAGGCTTCATCGAAACCAGGCTCGAATTTGTCCATCGAGTAGTGGTGGTGGATTCCATTAGAGAAGTAGACATTCTTTGCGTAGGTCTCGAGTGCCTCCCAGTCTTCACCAGAACGGTCAACGGCATCACTCGCAAGAATCGCATCCAGCATTTTGCGGATCTCCAAGTTGTGGCGGTAGTTCTGCTCATACATGATGTCTCGCCCTGCAAGACCTGCCTCCGTGAGGTGATAAACGAGTTGTTTTTGCTGGAGTGAAAGTCGATCCCAGCCAGGTATCTGGTAACGAACGATCTTCTTGTCTGCGAAGGATTCAGGTTGCCAGACGAAGTTATCGGGCATCTTCTCGGCGACCTTATCGGCCATCGTGTTGACTGCTTCTGTCGCATCGTTACACGCAGAAGCGAGAAGTAAGCTTACGCCAAAACAAAGGGCGAGATAGAGTGATTTCAAGGGTTGGAGCTTTTGATTGAACAGAAAGGTACAAAAGCGCTCGAAAGTCCTGAGCTTGAAAGAATAAGTAAGTTGTTGAAGGTGGAAAAGTTCACTCACTAACCGTCAGATCGAGCCGCAAAAAATCCCATCTGCCTTTAAAGCTTGGGTTACTAGACACTTATTCAGTGTCTGGTAGATCTGACGGTTCTGCTGCAAAAATTCCATCTGCCTATAAAACTTGGGTTACTAGATTTATACAGTGTCTAGTAGATCTGACGGTTCTGCCTCGAACCCATTTCTCCAACACATGCAAGCACGGAAGCCATTGGAGAAATCAAATCAATGCGGCAACTTATCGCGTAACACCCCATACACCCAAGTCCCTAACAACGCACTGGCGAAGACCAAAAGTACCGGCCAATAACCCGCGCCAATTAAGGTGAACATTGGACCTGGGCAGGCACCTGCAATCGCCCAACCTAAACCGAAGATGGTGCCACCAATTAAATAACGAGGGATGCTGAAATCTTTATCGGGTTGATGGATCAGATTACCATCCAAATCCTTCACTTCAAAGCGCTTGATCACTTGATTGATGATGATACCACAGACCAAGGCAGAGCCAATAATCCCATACATGTGAAACGCTGCGAAATGGAACATCTCATAAATACGAAACCAAGAGGCTGCACCTGATTTCAGTAAAGTAATCCCGAAGAAAACACCTACAGCAAGGAAATAGAGTGGTCGTTTAACTGGCATGCTTAGTTAATGAAATGTGAGAGAATCGAAGGAAGAATAAAGAAGGTAGCAAGGAGTCCCCCAGCGAAAAAGCCGATAACTGCAATAAGACTCGGTAGCTGCAAATTGGCCAAACCTGAGATCGCATGACCCGAGGTACAGCCCCCCGCATAGCGCGTTCCAAAGCCAACCAGAAAACCACCAATCACAAGCATTAGCACCACAAAGGGATCAGACATTGCCCCCGAATTGAATATCTCCGTCGGCATATAGTCGGTGGTTGCACTGTCTATACCCGTGGCTTGAAGTTGACTAACAATTTCGGGATTAAGCGGTACAGCCGCGTCACCATTCATGAAGAAATGTGCGATTAATCCACCCAACAACGCACCTCCAATAACAAGCAAGTTCCAGATTTGCTTTTTCCACTCGAAATTGAAAAATTCCGTGTTGCTGCCCGCTCCACAGATCGCACAGAGGGTCCGCATGTTACTCGACATGCCAAAGGTTTTGCCACCGAGCAAAAGAGCTGCCAAGACCACCGCAATCGCAGGTCCTGCGATGTACCACGGCCAGGGATCAGTAAGTAAATTCATATTCTCGTCTGTTCAACTGCCACGCAATTTGAATTAAAAACTTCAATAGCGCATCAATGCAAAAATAGTTGCGCTTACTTCCGCGGAGGTAGAAATTCAATCCACGTTCGCACTTGTCCCTCCAATAATTCCACATGTCTCAACCCAGGCATCGTATGGCTTACTGCAAACTCTTGCTCTGAGGGGTCCAACTGAAAGTAGGTGCTCGGGCAAAGGTGTACACTGTGTATTCCGACCTGCGTACTTCGAGCCGTATGGTAATGCCCCGCAAAAACATGAACTGGATTTGCCCCAGAAAATAAGGCTTCAAACGCCTCGCCATCCGCATCCTTAAATCGATGATTGTTGTCCATAAAAGGTATACCCATCGCAAGAGGAGGATGGTGCATGAACACCAAGACTTCCCCTCGATGTTGAGCTAATTCATCACGTAACCACGCAGATTGCGTATTACTTATCTTGCCTTTGGCCGTATCGAGAAAGAGCGCCAAGTGATCTCCAAAGGTCCGCTTGTAATAGAACTCGCCCTCAACAAGGTCTTTTCCTCCAGCAACAACCTCGGCTACATCAGCCGATCGATCATGATTGCCAGCAATGAAAGAGTAGGGTAGTCCAAGCGCCTTTAATTTGTCTAGCGAGAACTGAACGTCTTCTCTTTTAGGCGCCTTGAGAGAATAGTCCCCCATCATTATCACCTGATCAGCTTGATGCTTTTCGACTTGAGCCAAAACCCGCTCATAATTTGAAAGGGTATCAACCCCGAAGCTGTCTTCTGGAGAGTCCGCTAAGTGAATATCTGCGACTAAAATCAAATGCATTGACGCAATGTAACAAAGCCTGTTGTAGCTTGTCTATTCATCCTACATTCGCCGCAAATTGAATGCCTTATGCGTCAACGCGTTATTATCCACTCGGTTACTCCAGAAATTGAAGGCGGCCGCTCTTACATCAAGCGTGTTCCAGGGGAGCAGGTAGATGTGTCTTGTACCGCTTTTGGCGACGGACACGACTACATCCGCGTAGCCCTTCGCTATAAGCATTTTGATGATAAGGATTGGGCAACCATCAACATGACCCAAGGTATTGAGCCTGACATTTGGTTCGCTAGTTTTCAGGTGACAAAAGAAGGTTTTTACAAGTATGAAATTGAAGGTTGGGTAGACCAACTTCTCCACTGGCACGAGGGCTTCAAGAAGAAAGTCGCTGACGGTCAGGACATGAAAGTAGAACTTGAAATTGGCGCTGCATTTTTAGAGAAAGCAGCTAAAGGTTACGACAAGAAAGTAGCAGCTGTACTGAACACCTTGGCCAAAGGTCTTACCAACAAGAAGCGTTATGCTGAGGCTGTAGAAGAGGTGCTTTCCGAGGCTTTCGCCAAAACCCTCCACGCGTATCCTTTACTTCAGTTTGTCACGACCTACGATGAAAATCTACGCGTACGCGTCGGTCGCCAAAAGGAATTATTCTCTGCGTGGTACGAGCTTTTCCCTCGTGCAGCAAGCCCAAATCCCAAACGCTCGGGTACCTTCAAAGATGTCGAAAAACTTCTGCCTAGAGTAGCGGAACTTGGATTTGACGTGCTTTACATGCCGCCTATTCATCCCGTGGGTGAGCTCAATCGCAAAGGCAAAAACAATAACGTAAACGCTGAAAAAGGGGAACCGGGCAGCCCGTGGGCAATCGGCAGTAAGCACGGAGGACATAAAGCTGTCAACCCTGAATTAGGAACGCTTACAGACTATAAGCGCCTCATCAGAAAAGCGAAAAAGGATCATGATATCGAGATCGCGCTCGACCTCGCTTATCAGTGCGCCCCCGATCATCCTTGGATCAAAGAACATCCGTCTTGGTTCGTTTGGCGACCAGACGGTACCATCGCTTATGCGGAAAACCCGCCGAAGAAATACCAAGACATCGTCCCGATCAATTTCGAATCTGAGGATTGGGAAAACCTATGGGATGCCCTGCTCGATATCGTGCTGTTTTGGAACAAGCAAGGAATCAAGATTTTCCGAGTAGATAATCCGCATACCAAAGCATTCCGCTTTTGGGAGTGGCTCATCGCTAAAGCACAAGAGCAAGATCCGGATATCATCTTCCTTGCCGAGGCATTTACGCGACCTGCGGTCATGCTCGAATTGGCGAAGATTGGCTACACCCAGAGCTACAGTTACTTCGTCTGGAGGAAGAATCCATACGAAATGCGCCAGTACATGGAGCAGCTTTGTGAAAGCCCACTTCGAGAAGTAATGCGTCCGAATTTCTGGCCGAATACGCCAGACATTCTTCCGCATGAACTGATGGGTGAAGGTTACGGCATGTTCATGCTTCGCTTAGGCCTTGCAGCAACGTTGAGCAGTAATTACGGTCTATACGGGCCTGCCTACGAGTTCATGGAAAACGAAGGAGCAGACACTGGCAAAGACGAGTATCACAACTCAGAGAAGTACGAAGTGCGCCACTATGATTGGAAAAAGCGTAATCGCCTCACCGATTTCATGACGCGCCTCAACAAGGTCCGTAAGGCCCATGCTGCGCTGCAGACGACCTACAACATCACCTTCTCCGATACAAGCAATCCTGTGTTGCAGAGCTATGTCAAAGTGAGCGGCGAGAGTAGGATATGGTGCATTGTAAACTGGGATGGCCGTGGCGTTCAAACGGGGCATGTCCAAACACCTTGGCAAGCGCTTGGGCTTGAAAGTGGAACCACGCTGCTCTGTAAAGATTTGCTCACAGGCGAAACGTACATCTGGCGAAACGAATGGAATTTCGTAGCGTTGGACCCAGCACGTTGGCCGATGCACATATTGGAGGTAACAGTTGCTCCCAGAGTGCCATAGGCTGGTTCGTTAGGTCTAAGAGGCGACACAACCCGTCGGACTCCTTGAAATTCTAGTATGTTGGCAGTCAATGCAAAATTTGCTTCCACATAGGATTGCGACCTGGTTGCTCTTCACACTCTTAGCTGGGTGGTGGTGTCACTACCTGGTGCAGCATCCCGCGCTCAACTGGGATGCCATTGCCTACATGGGCGCAGCCTTAGAACGGTCTGTCGATGATCCGGTAGAGGTCCATCGCATGACTTTTGATGCCCTCAAAGAGAGCGCCACCGAGCGTCGATATAAAGAGTTGACGGAAGGATATTATCGCAAGCGTGCACTGACCGATGCTGCTTTTTTCAATGGCGAGCTTGGTAAATATCGCATCAAACCCATGTACGTGCGCACGATTGCTTGGCTTCATGCTAGGGGCGTTCCGCTGGTGTTTGCTACCGTATTACCCTCAGCGCTCGGTTCTATTTTCTTATCGGCAATCTTCTTGGCTTGGGTTTCTAGGTTTCGGAATCCTTGGCTTGCTTTAGCAGTCACCCTGCTGCTTATGATCAGCAATCCGATGTGGTATCTCGGTCGCTTTTCGACGCCTGATATGATGTCTGCACCTTGGCTCATGCTGGTGTTTTGTCTGCTCTACTTTCGTCAAAACTGGTGGTGGGTTTTGGCGACAGCTGCAATAGCAACTTCTATACGCTCGGATAATGGACTGTTGTTGGGCTTATTAATTCTGTACTACGTCTGGTCGTATGCCAGGCAGAAGGAGTGGGCTTTCGCCAAAACTTGGGGAGCGGTTGGTGGGGCAGCAGTGCTCGGAATAGTATTCACTGCAGGACTTGCCGCCTTTTTCATGGACGATCCCGTAGGCTTGATCAAGCAATATGGGAAAGTGTACACGCCAAAAGGATACCCTTATCACCTCAGCTATAGTTTCACGCAGTTTGCCCACCGTAGCTCTGGAACGCTGGTTACAGGCGTTGCACTGGCGAGTTATATGTTTTTGCGAAAGCAGGGACAACAAACGCTACTGCTTCTAGGAATCCTCGTCGGCATAAGAATCATTCTACTACCGCTTTGGGAGGAGCGCTTCTTCATTGGTTATGAATGGGCTTGCTTGGCCATCATTGCGAGTAGTCTTGGCCCGCAAAAGAACCGTCAGGTTGTTTGAATCGTCAGATCTTTTACATCCCTGACAATTTATAGTAAACTTGAGATTATTGCTCATTAAGGATTTACGGCTAGGTCTGAAGGTTCGAAACTAACTTGAAAGGTATACTTGATGTTATCGCTCCATTAAGGTTCACGGCTCGACCTGATGGTTCGATGTAATTGGTTTTCTTTGTGGCTCTAACAGCCCAACCAAATTTAGAAAAGCCCAACCAAGAATGAATCACCCTAACCTAAAGGATAACTTGTCTGTCTCCGCACTCGTGGAGGCAACGATCAAAACCGGTCAAGGAACCTTATCCGACACTGGTGCCCTAATCATCAATACCGGGAAGTTTACCGGTCGCTCTCCAAAAGATCGCTTTGTGGTTGAGGATAGCCACACCAAAGACTCCGTTGATTGGGGAGATATCAATATCCCTTTCAAGGCGGAAAACTTCGATGCACTTGAGAAGAAGATGCTCGACTATGCAAAAACGCTCGATACCGTATACGTACGCGATGCCTACGCTTGTGCAAGTCAGAAGTATCGCATCAACGTTCGTGTATATACCGAGCAGCCGTGGCAAAACCTCTTCGCGTACAACATGTTCTTGCGTCCTGATGGAGGCAATCAAAAAGGGCTTGAAACGGACGAGTGGACCATCTACGCATTCCCTGGATGTAAAGCAGATCCTAAGGTTCACGGTACGCGCCAAGACAACTTCTCTGTCATCAACTTTGCCAAGAAGACCATCATCATTGGTGGTACTGCGTATACCGGAGAAATCAAGAAGGGAATCTTCAGCGTACTGAACTACGTCCTTCCCACACAACGTAACGTGCTCTCGATGCACTGTTCGGCCAACGTAGGAACGAAAGGAGACTCAGCGCTTTTCTTCGGTCTTTCTGGAACAGGGAAGACGACCTTGAGTAATGATCCAGATCGTCGCCTCATTGGAGATGATGAGCACGGCTGGTCGGAAGCAAATGTGTTCAACCTGGAAGGAGGCTGCTATGCAAAAGTGATCGACCTTTCTGAGGCGAAGGAACCACAGATCTACAAGGCGATCCGCTACGGGGCCATGTTGGAGAACATCAAGCTCCAAGAAGACGGTCACACACCAGACTATAAGGACAGCACCATAACGCAGAACACGCGTGTGAGCTATCCGATCTACCACATCGATAACATCATGTACAACTCGCGTGGTGACTTGCCACGCAACATCTTCTTCTTGACCTGCGATTCTTTTGGAGTCCTCCCTCCAATCAGCAAACTTACTCCGGCGCAAGCGATGTATCACTTTATTAGTGGATATACGGCGAAGATTGCAGGAACAGAGGCGGGCATTACCGAACCGTTGGCTTCGTTCTCGGCTTGCTTCGGTTCGCCTTTCATTCCTCTGCATCCAACGGTCTATGCGGACATGCTGGGTAGAAAGATCAAGCAAGCGAGCGAAGATGGATCGCCGATCAATGTTTGGTTGGTGAACACGGGCTGGACAGGGGGCGGATACGGTGTAGGTTCTCGTCTTGAGCTCGCCTTTACACGTGCCATGATCAAGGCTGCTTTCGATGGTTCGTTGGCAGAAGCTTCGTATCGCACAGACGATTTCTTCGGACTATCTATTCCGACGACTTGTCCTGATGTTCCGAATGCGATTTTGAATCCTCGTGATACGTGGCGCAATGAGGAAGCTTATGACAGAGCTGCGCTCAATTTGGCGAACTTGTTCCATAAGAATTTCGAGCCGTTTGCTGAGGCAGCGTCTCAGGAGATTATTGATGCGGGTCCTACTGCAGGTCGGTAGAATTTAAGCGC
>CALDUE010000044.1 GCA_937923485.1 uncultured Saprospiraceae bacterium | reverse complement strand
CGATGGCGTCACTCGAAAACTCGATGATCCATACATCGTCGTCGCAACGCAAAACCCAATAGACCAAGAAGGAACCTACCGCCTGCCTGAAGCGCAGCTCGATAGATTTCTTTTCAAGCTGACGGTAGATTATCCTTCTCTTCAAGAGGAAAAAGGAATCCTTCGTCGCTTCCGTAATGATTTCCGCCATACCGTAGAGGGCGAACTTCAGATGGTCGCAACAGCAGCAGACATTGTCGAAGCAAGACGTGCAGTCGAACAAGTTCACATCGATGATACACTCATTGACTATATCGCCACACTTACAGTTGCGACGCGTGAAGATCCAGGGATGTATCTCTCTGCTTCGCCGCGTGCTTCGCTCTCGTTGATGCAAGGCGCGAAGGCACTCGCAGCTATGAACGGACGCGACTACGTGATTCCGGAAGACATCCGCTTGGTCAGTCTTCCTGTACTTCGTCACCGCCTCATGCTCACCCCAGAGCGCGAAATGGAAGGCGGCGATCTCGATACGACAATCCGTACGCTCATCGAACAGACAGAAGTACCTCGCTAACCTTGACCAGCAAAAAGGACATAGCATTCATCCCGCAGCCGCATCAAGCTTCACATTGGTGGTCGGACATGTTTTTGCGAAAGCGATTCTACTATACGTGGGGTGCAGGACTTGTGCTATGTGCCTTGGGTATCGTCTGGATGCCAATCATGTACATCGGTGTGCTGTCCATTGTGCTCCTCGTTGCAGCGACAATATTCGAATACATTTCCATCACACAGGCGGCAAAACAACTCCGAGCCTCCAGAAGAGTTGATCTGCGCATGAGCTTGGGGGACGATAATCCCGTCACCGTTCGCGTCATTAATTCGAGTGATAAGACGCTCTCCTTAGAATTGATTGATGAGCTTCCGCTGCAGTTTCAAGAGCGAAATTTTGGCCGTGAGTTCACTTTAAACGCGCATTCAGATCGCCAATTAAAATATTCCTTACGACCAACAGAACGAGGCATTTACGCCTTTGGAAGGTTGCTGATTTTTGCAGGGACGAATTTTGGACTAGTAGAGCGACGGCTATCTTTTGGAGGTGATTCACATGAGGTTGCTGTCTACCCTTCGATTATTCAAATGAAGCAACAATTGCTTCGCGTTCGGCAGCTTTTAAGGCGCGAAGGAAGCGAGGCGAAGCAGCGTCGATTTGCGCGTTCGTATGAGTTCGATCAAATCAAAAATTACGTTGCCGGTGATGATTATCGTCTACTGAACTGGAAAGCCACCGCCCGCACCAATGAGCTCATGCTCAATACTTACGTTGAAGAGCGCAGTCAGCAAATCGTTGCACTCATCGACACGAGTCGCACCATGCTCTCCCCGTTTGACGGCTTGAGTCTGTTGGACTATTCTATTAATTCAAGTCTAGCGTTACTAAACGTGGCCTTGCAAAGAGGTGATCGTGTGGGGCTGCTTGGTTTTGATAAAGGTATCCACACCCGCGTACCTGCGGCCGCGCGACCAGAGCATATGCAGCGCATCCTAGAGGTGCTCTACAAACAGGAATCGACAGACCATGAGCCCGATTACGGGGCTTTGTATCAGTACGTAAGGCGTCAAGTGAAAGGACGTTCCTTGCTCATGCTATACACCAACTTTGAGACAGTAATCTCACTTGAGCGGAACCTTCCCGTACTCCGTCAGATGGCAAGAGCGCACCTGCTCGTTGTGGTGATGTTCGTCAATTCTAAAATATCGGATGAGCTGGTAAATGCCCCTGTCACCTTGGAGGAAGCCTACCTCAATACTATCGCCGGAGAGTACGATGCCAATCAGGTGCGCATCGCAGCAACCTTGCGCAATCACGGCATCCTCGTCATACGAACCACCCCACAGGAACTGACGGCCAATGCGGTGAGTGAGTATTTGAGTGTTAAGACGACGGGGAGATTGTAGAGGGGATATGGGATTTGGGACGTGGGATTTGGGACGTGGGATTTCGGATCTCGGACTGCTCATAGGGACGCAATGCCGAACCCTGAACCTTACACCCTGCGATGCGAAGCATAAAGGGTTCAAGCTGAACCCCGAACCTACTTACCCTAACACCAAAAACTCCGTCCTTCGATTCAAGGCACGGCCCTCATCGGTATCGTTGCTTTCAATGGGTGAGCTTTCGCCAAAACCTTTTGACTCTAGACGTCCTGCGTCGATTCCATTAGAAATGAGGTAAGATTTTACCGCTTCTGCACGTCGAGTGCTCAGACTAAGATTGGCTGATTCATCGCCCACGTTGTCAGTGTGCCCTTGGATGCGAATACGCATGGTGGCATTCTCTTCGAGCAAAACTTTTAGACGGTCAAGCTCGGCCGTACTCTGAGCTAATAAATCTGCAGAGGCCGTTTCAAACAAGACATTGCGAAGCACGATTGGTTTTGCTTCAACGGTGGTTGGCGCAGCTTCTTCCTTGATCGGTTGCAAGCGAATCAACAATTCGAAGGGCTTTTCTGCACTGGCGGGCTCAACCATGGCAAAGCGATCGGAATAGAACAGATAACCTGGTTCTTCGACGGTCAAGGCGTACGTTTTACCAGAAGGTAAAACGGCCAAAAACTCACCCTTCTCCGCATCTGCTCGGCGCTTCAAGTAAGGCTTATCGTTGGCTGCATTAGTGAAGAGGGCCGCAGCGGCAATGGGCTCATTCGTTTCTGCATTAACCACCTTAGCACGAACGTAAGTAACCACACCAGCCCGGGCGGCAGGAGGGAGTGTAAACTGAAACAAATCTGTACTTCCACTGCGTTGACTACCGACCTGAATAGAATCGATTCCAGTCGACTCATTGTCTGTAGCGAAATATGCCGTTTTGCCGTCGAGTGCTACAACCAATGCACCCTCGTTGTTTTTCGTATTGATTGGGTAACCTAAATTTTGCGGCGTTGTCCAAATGTTATCATCGCCAATTTCCGTCTTGTAGAGATCGAAACCGCCCATACCTACATGCCCTAAACTCATGAAGTAGAGTGTCTTTCCATCAGCATGAAAAAACGGACTCTGATCATCTTTTGGCGTGTTGATGATTGGCCCGAGGTTTAGCGGCTCCGTCCAGCCTCCGTCTGCTGTGCGACCACTTGCGTAGAGGTCACTGCCGCCATGGCCTTCTTTGCGACGAGAAGCGAAAAATAGGAGGTTTCCATTGGGGGCAAGACTAGGTTGACTTTCCCAAGCCTTCGTGTTGATGGGCGCTCCCATATTTCGCGGTTCTGCCCATGTCCCATCAGCCAAGCGAGTAGAGTAGTAGAGGTCGCAGCTCCCTGCTCCTCCTTTACGGTTGCAGCCCGTAAACACCATCAAGTTACCATCGGCACTCAGCGTTTGCCCAGCGTCGTTTTCATCGGTATTTAAGCTAGAAATAGGTTGAGCAGGAGACCAACTTCCTGTATCGTCTCGGTAAGAAACGAAGAAGTCTTCCTGTCTACCACCTACATTTCGAGCGAAGACCAAGGTGTTTTCATCGGCCGTAAATGAGGGCAAGTATTCTGAATCTTCGCGGGAATTAATCTCTTCGGGCAGTCGGACGAGGTCAAAATCAACAGGATTTTTCATGGCCATATCTCGAAAAGCAGCTTCTGCCCGGAATCGTTCAGCAGCTTCACGACGATCTTCTCGCAAGTTTTTAGTCTTGAGGTATCGATCTAAATGAGGAACGGCTTCTCCGTATTTCTCTTGCTTAATTTCATTCAGTGCAAGTCCATAGAGTCCTTCTGTGCTTGCTTTTCCGCTGAACTGAACGACACGCTCAAGGTATTTCTCCGCCTCCGCAAAATTTCCTTGGTCGTAGTATACGGCAGATAGCTCGAGGAGTGCGTCTGCAAATTTCGGTTCTCGTTTAAGGGCCGATTCAAAGTATCGGATAGCGTCTTTATCCTGTTGCGCAAAAGAGGCTTGGACGCCGGCATCAAAGTCTTTGAGCGCCTTTGGGTGAGCTTTCTCTCGGGTGGTGGCTGTTTGGGCTTTCGCCAAAACCCCCGTAGAGCCGATAAGAAGAAAGACAAAAAAGAAGCGGTAAACCAAAGGTAATTTCATATCAATAGGTGTAAAACCTAGACTTTGAAACGAGAAGAGTGGGTAGAAAGGTATGATACCTTTCAAAATCTACCTTACGGGTATGCAATAACTAAAGATGATTGGCCGCTAGAAAACACTTCTACAACATCTCGTAGCGAATATCTTCGCTAAGAATTTTAGTCGTCGCATCGAGCTTGTACCACTCTTGAGCTTTCTTCAAGTTAAAGTGCTGATAAGCAGTATCAGCTGGGTAGTAAAGCCACTCTCCACCACCGTTTTGATCGATAAATTTCGAAGCTCTCAAGCGATAGTCAGTTGGCTGAATGTAGAAGAACCAAGTGCGTGAACCCGTAGGAAATGTCAACTCGATTTCTACGCACTCCTCGCCAAATGCATCGACTAAATCTGGGTTTTGGCGAAAGCTGACCTCATCTTCAAGGGCAACCATAGGAATTCCGATCAGAAAATCATAGTAATCGCGTCGGTGTAAAATATTTCCGCACGGGTCATCCAATAAGCCATTGCTCTCGAGCTGCGCCTCGGTTGCATCAGGATTTGGCCACGTTGCGCTACAGCCACTTGGACCTACAACTTGAACCAAAGGAAACCCACCACTTTCTATCGATCTGCTAAAGGTATCGAGTGCTCGGTTGAGGAAAATACGATTTGAATAACCACCACCTGAGGGTAAGAATGATTCCACTTCGAAGGCTCCTGAAAAGGCTTGCCAGCGAGATTGAGGATCATGAAAGCTGGCCGATGCTTCTACCCATTCTCGTGCTTCGGTCGGAGGTCCTTGCAATGGAAGTTCTTCTTGACAGCTGCTCATCGTGACTAGCGAAGCGAACACGAGCAGTACGCTAAGTGTTAAAGGTCGATATGTAGACTGGGCATCCATCCGTAATAGTAACGTGTGAACACAAAGCAAAGGTGTGTGCTTAGCATACCATCGTGTTGGTTTTGCACGTAATCTTGTAGTATGAAGCATTTCTTTTTCACACTGTTGTTCACTGTGGCCTGTGCCATAGGTGCTTTTGCGCAGTTTGATAGCGTGCTTACAGTCAAAGTAACCGGTATAGAAAATGACAATGGTTACATCCTGCTCGCGCTTTACGATAATGCAAAGGATTGGGACAAACCAGAGCTTGCAAAGTATCTCCGCATTGAGCCTGCTTCGAAAGGGGCGATGCTCATAGAGTTTGCTCACCTCGCCCCTGGAAGGTATTCCATCGCAGCGCTGCACGATGAAGATGATTCAAATGATATGACCTTCATGCCTTTCGGTATACCTAAGGAGGCATATGGATTCAGCAATAATGCTCGTGGCTTAATGGGCGCTCCGTCCTTCGAAGAATGTATCTTCAATTTTGAACGATCGAAGACGATTCATATCAAGGTGAAGTAGGAAGTCGAAAATGAGTAGAACTCATTTTTTAATTTTGAATTTTGAGTTGCGAATCCCGCACTGCTGCGGGATGTCTTCGACTGCGTCTTCCGCCATTTCGAAGGAGCGTCCCTAAGGCAGTCCTACAGCGAGGAACGAGCGGTCCGACCTCCGGCAGTCAAGCGAAGCGCAGACGATCAAAAGTACCAATTCAAAATTCTCTGCCCCTATTAGAGCGTCCCTAAGGCCATTCAAAAGTACCAATTCAAAATTCTCTTAGGCTAAAACCCATCCCCGTCCATCAAGTTCCCTAACTGCCCAAGTACCGACCCTTCGCCTTTACCTTTTCCTGTAGTGCTTCGTGCATTTTGCAATACACGACTTGCAAGTCTAGCAAAAGGTAAGGTTTGAATCCAGACTCTCCCAGGTCCGCGCAAGCGTGCAAAAAAGAAGCCCTCTCCTCCAAAGAATTTATTGCGAATACCAGGTACCATTTCGATGTCGTACTGAACGCCTTTACTGTAGGCGACCAGACAACCTGTGTCTACGCGAAGCGTCTCTCCTGGCGTCAGTACTTTCTCTACGACGTGACCGCCCGCATGGCAGAAGGCCATTCCATCGCCCTCGAGTTTTTGCATGATGAAGCCTTCACCGCCAAAGAGGCCTCGACCTAGCTTTCGCGAAAACTCAACCCCTACACTCACACCCTTAGCAGCGCAGAGAAAGGCATCTTTTTGACAGACGATTTTACCGCCATACTTCTCCAAGTCCAGTGCGATAATCTTACCAGGATATGGAGCGGCGAAACTCACCTTGGCTTTCCCATTTCCGCCATGCGTATAGGCGGTCATGAACAGGCTTTCACCTGTGATCAAGCGCTGAGCGCCTCCGAGTAATTTGCCAAACAGTCCTGAGCCTCCAGAAGTACTTCCGTCTCCAAAGATGGTAGCCATCTCAATGCCGTCGTCCATCATCATAAAGGAGCCTGCTTCCGCGACTACAGTTTCTCGAGGATCCAATTCAATTTCAACGAATTGCATTTCCTCTCCATAAATTTCATAATCTATTTCGTGTGCGCTTGGCATGGTAAAGTGAGTTTGGTTAGGATTCTAAGATGAATAGGTATTAGGATATAGGCCGTTTGTATTCGACAAAAGGTTGGCCTTATTTGACAAATGGTTTGTAGATCATCCCGATGTTGTTCGCGATTCAACCGTCGGGATTCAACCGTCGCGATTCAACCGTCGCGATAAATCCGTCGGGATTCAACCGTCGTGTTTCAACCGTCGTGTTTCAACCGTTGTGATTCAACCGTCGCGATTCAACCGTCGTGTTTCAACCGTCGTGATTTAACCGTCGTGATTCAACCGTCGTGATTCAACCGTCGTGATTCAACCGTCGCGATAAATCGCAGTCTACATCCGAGCGACGCACGCTACGCGGCTATCCGATTAGGATGCATGCGTTCGGTCAATATTTCTGACCGCTCTGATGAGCATCCCAAAGGCCCCGCGTCACGCCATTATCAATTGACAATTACCAACTAGCAATTAATTGCCTCGCTGGTCATTTTTGAAGGTACGTCCCAAAGGCCCAGCGTCACGCCATTACCAATTACCAATTATCAACTAGCAATTAATTGCCTCGCTGGTCATCTTGAAGGCACGTCCCAAAGGCCCCGCGTCACGCCATTACCAATTATCAATTACCAACTAGCAATTAATTGCCTCGCTGGTCATCTTGAAGGCACGTCTCTAAGGTCCCGCGTCACGCCATTCAAAATCCAAAATTCAAAAATCAAAATTCAAAATTAGCTTTTAGCCAATTCCTAAGTTCCTCAACATCTTCAGCTCAACGGGTCAACTGGTACAATCAAAAGTCCTAGCCCCACAAACGACGCAAATACAAATTGACCTCCCAACTGGCGCTATCCGAGGTATTTATACTATTCAACTGGCAAATGCGACTGGAAAAACCCTGTTTTCTAGCAGATGGATTGTTCATTAACGCAGCCCATCGAATACTACCCTAAATACAGTATAGCGGAATGAATTGTGTGCTCAGTGTAAGCTCACCAGCCATTCAACCGTTATGTACAAGATGATTGCACTTCTCTCACTTTTCCTTACGATAGCATGCAGCCCAGAATCGCTCCTCGATGAGGTAGAAGTATTTCCTGAGGTAACGGTTTCGACAATGACTGATACGTTCCCTGATGTGATCGTAGACGACAGTCCGGATACCTACGGACCGCAGCTCGGCGTCAATTTCACTTGGGCTGCCGATAAGCGCATTGATGGAGACCCGACCTTTGCAAGTCATGCATTCACACATGTACGCTACTTCCAGATGATGGAAAAAGACTACCGTGATGGCACACCTGCAAATACGATTCTATCAACCTGCGATAACCTCGATAATCCATGGGATTGCGAAGAGCAATCCATGAAGCGCCACCTCGTTCGCGTAAAATCACTTCGTACAATGTTCCCAAACGGGATCATCTGGATCGCTCCAGAAGTTTTGAAGGATCGCACATGGCCATGTAAAGGCTGGGATGTAGACGAAATGGGCGGAGACCCGCGCGAAGCTGGTTACCAATGGGCAAAAGCAGCACTCGCCACGTATGGACAAGTAGGTGGTGTGGTTCTCGCCATGACCAATGAAGAGTGGTGCGCAGAAGCTGGTCGCACAAATGCTTACAACGAATGGCGTCGAGGAATCATCAAAGCTCACCGCGAAAATCCAAGCTGCGAACTGGCGATTGGAGCACGTCACGTACGTCAACGCGAATGGGACGGCAAGCGTCTCAGAGATAATGTGCTAGACGTTTCATCAGACGTTTGGTCGTACATCGATGAGATTGGCGGCTGGGCAGATTATCACGCACATGGAATTGAGGACGGTCGCTTCTTACCACATGACCAAGCGAACCAAGCTGGAGAAATTCGTGATTTCTACGCATGGTCAAACTGGTTGGACAACAATTATCCAAACATCCGCAAGTCAGTTGGAGAAATTGCCTACACGACCAGTGAACCAGATGTGGTTGCCACCGATGCTGAAAAGAAAGCAGATTGGCCGACCTACAAAGGGCTGATTACAGACATAGCACAAGAGGCGGATGTCGTCTTCCTGTATCAGATCGAGGACCACGGCAACAAAGAGGGCGCTTTTTCAGGAAGTGGAATCTATCCAGCACTGATGCCAGAAGTTGAGGCGCTAGGAAAAGAGGCGCGCCCAAGGGACTAGCAAATCTCGCGGGGTTTTGGGTGAGGCTCTTACCTTTCCCCTATGCGTAGAAAGTTACTTCGGTACTTGTTGCTTTTAGCGATGCTCATCACTCTGGGATTGATGTTCATTCCAGGCTATGTCGAGCGACAGTTCAACAAGGTTATCACACCACCTCCCTACGAAGTGAGTCAAACCGATAGTGCTTTTTGGGATGCGAGTCCGTTCATCGCCGATTTGCACTCTGATGCCTTACTCTGGGGGCGAGACCTGAACAAGCGCACCAGCAATGGACATGTAGACATTCCTCGACTCATCGAGGCCAATGTTGCGTTGCAAGCATTTACCATCGTCAGTAAAACCCCGAAAGGGCAGAACTACCACAGCAATACCGATGAGAGCGACAACATCACCGCGCTCATGGTGGTGCAAGGTCGCAATCCGAAAACGTGGACGAGTCTGCTCGTGCGTGGGCTGGACATGGCTGCTCGTTTGAATGCTTCGGCAGCAGATAATGATGCCTTCCGAGTGATCAGAAGTCAGGCAGATTTGCGCACCTACATCTCAGCTCGTGCAGGAAATCCTAAGCAAACTTCTGGGCTGCTCGGAGTTGAAGGTTTACATTTACTGGAGGGCAACTTAGACAATGTCGACAAGCTTTATGAAGCTGGATTTCGCATGGTAGCTCCTGTACATTTCTTCGATAACGAGGTAGGCGGTTCTGCACATGGCGCGAAGAAGGCTGGTCTTACACCTTTCGGCAAAACCGTCGTCGCCAAAGCCGAGAAGCTTGGAATGTCAATCGACCTTGCCCATGCGTCAAGCGCAACCATAGCAGATGTTCTTGCCCAAGCGACACGCCCTGTAATCGTCTCGCATACGGGAGTTCAGGCACTTTGTCCAGGCGATAGAAACTTGACAGATGATCAATTACGTGCCATTGCTGCCAATGGTGGCTTGGTAGGTATTGCCATGTTTGAGCAGGCAATTTGTAGCAATGACATTGCTGGTACGGCGAAGGCTATCCGCCATGCAGTCGATGTGATGGGTATCCAACACGTTGGACTCGGTAGTGATTTTGATGGTGCCGTCACAACTCCTTTCGATGTTACGGGATTACCGCTGTTACTTCCTGCGCTTCGAGCCGAAGGTTTTAGCGACAGCGAAATCAGAGCCATCATCGGTGGGAATACCCGCGACTTTCTCCTGGCCAATCTACCTGTCCAATAATGCGTCAGGTCGAACATCACGAGCACGTCCC
>CALDUE010000043.1 GCA_937923485.1 uncultured Saprospiraceae bacterium | reverse complement strand
TGCCTTAGGTCAATTTACGGTAGCGCCAATGATTGATTTTGATGTGGAGGCTGAGATGACGCCAGCTCCAATTGGAGCACCCAAACCGCAGACCGTTACCACTCACATTCTACCTTCATCTGCAGGAGGCGGGTCGCGCGTCCCTTCCTCCGTTAGTGCTCGCCACTCTTCTGGAGGCGGCTCAAATCAAGGCGCAACGCGTAAGGCGGCGGCTCCAGGCTGGGCAGACCTTTACGCAGCCAACCAGACGCAAGCTCCTGCGCACAATCCCGCTGATCATCCCTTTACAGAGAAGTCTGACGAAACCGTCACACTTAAGAGTAATTGGCTAGAAGTCGAAGACGACGACCTCAGTGAAGGCGCAAGTCTTAAGGTGCCCTACCAATTGCACAATGCCTACATCGTTCACCAACTCAAAAGTGGATATGTACTTATTGATCAGCAAGGGGCGCACGAGCGGGTGCTTTATGAGCGCTACCTCCAGCGATTAAGTACACAAGAACGACAAGCAAGTCAGGTAGAATTATTCCCCGCAGAACTTTCACTCAACGGCGATGAAGTAGATGCGCTGCGCACGCTTCTTCCAGACTTAGAGCGACTTGGCTTTGAAATCGTATCGACAGAAAGCGAAGGCACGTTCTTGGTCCGCGGACTCCCCGCAGATCTTTCTGGACAGCAAGATCCACAAGCGCTGGTGAGCTCACTGTTGCAGCAGCACAAAGAGAATTTGTCCCTAGAATTGAATCAACGTGAACGTATCGCGCTCATTCTCGCACGTCGCAGTGCGGTAAAACGTGGAGTTGTACTCGTTCCTGAGGCGCAGTCACACCTTGTTGCTCAATTGTTTAGCACTAGTCACCCTGAGCACACGCCAAGTGGTCAGCGATGTATGGTTAGCTACAGCTTGACGGAAATAGAAAGAAGCTTCGGGAGGTAAACGCGCAGCTCCTTAAGCAAAGTGGTGAGTAACGACGTTACTAGGCTATATCTACGGCTTACGAAAGGCGATCAGAATGAATTTTAATTTACTTCCTGTTACCAAAAACTTGATCATCATCAACGTGATGGTTTTTTTGGGGACTTACCTTTGGATGCCTGTAGATGGTATCGATAGAGTCGATATCAGAGAAATTACAAGCATGTTCGATTTGGGAAAAAGGTCTCTCGCAGCCTTTTATCCGACTAGTCCTTTATTTCAACCGTTCCAGTTGGTGACGAACATGTTTATGCATGGTAGTTTTGGTCATCTCTTCTTCAACATGCTTATGATGTTTTTCTTCGGAAGTCTAGTAGAGGCAGCGATGGGATCGAAGCGATTTTTCATATTTTACATCATCTGCGGTTTTGGAGCATTGGCTACATACTATCTCATGGCTTTTGTTAATGGCCCGAACTTAGGTATTTGGGTACTCGGAGCTTCAGGAGCGATCTATGGTGTGCTTCTCGCCTATGCCTACATCGCGCCGAATCAGACAATTCAGCTAATTCTGCCACCCATTCCAGTCAAGGTAAAATACCTCGTCACTGTGCTCATCCTGATTGACATGTTTGGAGGAATTTCTGGGACTGGTAATACCTCCCATTATTCCCACATTGGAGGTGGTTTGATAGGCTTAGGTCTATGTTATTTCTGGAGTCAGCGGGGCGGTCTGCACGAATAGGTATGGTCTTAACAACCTATTGAATATGAATTTCGTCGATTAGCTTAGCATATTTGCAACACCAAGGGCTACTTACTGGTTAAAAAGTAGACGCTTAAAGGTGATCTCACTCTCGCATGCTGCAATCCATTTGGCAAGACGTACAACAGCAATTTCGCTTCGGTAATCGGGTAACCCAGATTATCCTAGTCAATATCGCTGTATTCCTTGTCCTTGCGATAGGTCAAATCGGGCTCAAGCTGTGGCCTGGTTTATATAAGACGATAGTCTATTTCTTCCAAATTAGTAACGATTGGGTTCACAACCTCACCCATCCTTGGGTACTGCTCACGTATGGATTTATGCATGAGGGATTCATGCATATCATTTTTAACATGTTGGTGTTTTATTGGTTTGGGCGCATTGTGGGTGACCTCATTGGTGACCAGCGTGTTCTACCAATTTACTTATGGGGAGTTCTTGCAGGCGGTATAACGTTCTGGATTACTGAGCTAGTTTGGCCATCTAATGGAAATGGAATAGTCTATATGCTTGGTGCGAGTGCAGGTGTGATGGCCACAGTATTGGCTGCTGCCGTCACAGCTCCAGAATATGCGGTTCGACTTCCATTACTGGGGGAGGTACGTATTAAGTACATAGCCTTGTTTATGGTTCTGTTAGATATCATCGTTTTCAGAAATGCCGGTGTATCCAATCAGGGTGGACATTTCGCCCACTTAGGTGGTGCGTTCATGGGATATCTCTTTGTGGTGCAACTTCGTAATGGCAATGATTTGGCCGAACCTGTCAATCGAGTTTTTGAAAGCATTCGTGGCTTCTTTTTGGGCATTGGTAAGAGCAAGAAAAAACGACCTAAACCGACGCTTGCCTATAAGAGCTCAACCAAGGTTACGGGTGGTAATTCTTCCAAGTCAACCAAAGCAAATACGCCTAACCAACAAGAACGACTCGATGTTATTCTTGAAAAGATCAAGGCTAAAGGCATCGACAGTTTAAGTCCAGAGGAACGCGACTTCCTTTCCATTGCCAGTCGTAAGCATTCGTGAACAGGTTACTCTGGTGGTCGCATATAGGAATCGCCGTATTGACGGTTGCAGCCTACTTAAGTCCGTATATATCGCCAGAAACACTTTGGCCTTTTTCATTCGCAGCCTTATTATTCCCAACGCTGATGCTACTCAACGTGCTTCTTGCGGGATGGTGGGTGTTCAAAGGTCAGCGCTATTGGATATTGAGTCTATTACTCTTGGTGTTTGGCTTTGGAAATCTCCGCGAGCTCATTGGAACGGGTAGCGAAAAACAAGCAGCACGGAGCATTTCGGTAGGCGTATATAACCTCTTGGGAGGCAAGTATTTGTACGACAAGGACAAGTCAGCCTTTCGGCAAAACATGGCATCTTTTCGATCCTGCTTGGACGTTGATGTTTTCGCGACAGCTGAGACACCTGCCTACAATGTGGTTCGTAAAGCGCTTACCGCAAGCCTCGATAGTGTAGGAGTAAAGTATCATTACTTCCCATCAGAAAGTGCAACTGCGCTCCATTCGCGCTATGCGCTAATCAATCCTCGTCTCGTTGAGGCTTTTAACAAAACGCACGCTCTGCTCGCCGCAGAAATCGCCCCTGTCAAAAGTGGTGATACATTAACTGTACTTGTAGCACATTTAGCTTCCAACCATGTTCGCCTAGATGCAACACGGGTCATTAAGGACGCCGCAAAAGCACGTAAACGAGCCTACTGGACGATCCGAGATGTCGCCATTAATTACCGTCGCGGTGCACGTAATCGGACCTCACAAGCTGAGTTGATTGCAGCGGTGATCGAGTCCAATCCTTATCCCGTCATTTTGATGGGCGATTTAAACGATACCCCGCTATCGTACACTTTAGGTACCATTCGCAGAGCTGGATTGGTTGACGCCTTTCGGCAAAACGGTCAGGGCCTCGGCATTACATATCCAGGAACTATTCCCGGCTTGCGCATTGACTATGTACTCGCTGATCCAAGCTTCACCGTGCTTGCGGCTGATGTGCTTGATTGTGGGTTTAGTGATCATAATGCTACTACAGCCAAGCTTAGCTTGGCAGAATTTTGAATATTATATCGCAGCTGCGCTGCTCAAATTTTGAATTTTGAATTGCCTAGCATGACGCGGAGGTGTGATGCCCACAAAAAAAACTAGCCTGCTATTGCTCATCATCCGATATTCGCGCTTATGCTCAAGCTCCAGGATACCCTTAGCGGCAAAAAAGTCGAGTTCAAACCTCTCAAGCCCGGCTTCGTAGGAATGTATGTGTGTGGACCTACGGTCTATTCACCTGCGCACATTGGCAACTGCCGCACATTTGTGAGCTTTGATGTTATCTATCGTACGCTGCTTTATCTAGGTAACAAGGTGCGCTATGTCCGAAACATCACCGACGTAGGACACCTACTTGATGATGGAGAGGATCGCA
>CALDUE010000042.1 GCA_937923485.1 uncultured Saprospiraceae bacterium | reverse complement strand
CCAGAGCCGAGACTTGCCATTCAGTATCAACTCAACAGGGCTAGCTCTGTAAAAGGTAGCTACCAGCGGACAGCACAATACATCCATTTGTTAAGTAATACGGCGGCATCAATCCCGCTCGACTTATGGACGCCGAGTACCAACAACATTAAACCACAATCTGCAGATCAGTGGGCTGTAGGTTACTTCAGAAACTTCAAAGACAACGCATACGAGTTCTCAGTCGAGACTTACTTCAAGAAGTTTTACGACTTATTGGACTACATCGATGGAGCGAACTTGACCATCAATCAATTGGTAGAAGGAGAGGTACTCTCTGGACAAGGCCGCGCGTATGGACTAGAGCTTTCGGTCGAAAAGAAAAAAGGTCGCCTCGGCGGTTTCCTCTCGTACACCCTCGCCCGTTCTGAAAGACGAATTGAAGGAATCAACAACAACGAGTATTATCCTAGTCGCTTTGACCAGACGCACAACTTTAGCGTCACGAGTTTTTACGACTTGAATAAGCGCATTACGTTAAGCGCCAACTTTGTCTACAACACAGGTACTCCACTTACCATTCAGTCAAGTGGTTACTACCAGCTTGGATACTATGTACCGAACGTTGATAATGATACCCGCAACGGGTTCAGAATTCCCGATTACCACCGCTTAGACTTTTCAATGACGCTCGATCCAAAAGAGTCTAAGCAAGATAATCGTTGGCAAGGACAGTGGATTTTTGGGGTGTACAACGTGTACAACCGTCGTAATCCATTCAACATTTATGGTGGCCAAACAGACGAACGTCCTGTGGTTGGCCAGCCAATACGAACTCAGGCAAATCAGCTTTCAGTGGTTGGAAATTTCATTCCATCTGTGAGCTATAATTTTAGGTTTAAGTAGCGCGGATTGCGTTCCTATTAGCATCCCACATCTCATATCCCACGTCCCAAATTGATCAACATGCTTCCTTCACTTATCGGTAAAATACTTGCAGCACTTTTTCCCAAACAGGCGACTCCACAGCCAGTCTTAATACCAGTGCGTAAGAAGTCTCCAGCTTCCGCTAAAACCCGTACTGCGAAAATGAATAATGTTGGACTACTCTTTTCAGCTCTTGTTGTTTTGAGCGCAGGTGCATGTACCGATCCAGTGACTTTAGATTCTACTTTTGAAGAACCACAAGCGGTGGTCGAAGCATGGCTTACCAATGAGCCCGAGGAGCAAGTGATAACCCTCAGTTTCACCCAAGACTTTTTCGCGAACACACTTCCCGATCCACTCACTGGAGCTGAAGTAGTCGTTTGCCAGACTTCAATTGGTAATGAGTGTTTTGTTTTCGCGGAAGCTGAAGCAGGTCGCTATGTATGGACACCAACTGCTTCTGAAACTATTGGAGAAATAGGAGAAACCTATTCACTTACGATTGAAGATGGAGACCAAGTTTATGTAGCAACAACGAGTATGAATCGAGTCGCACCGATTGACTCTATCAGCATCCAATTTGAAGAGGAGCAGCTTGGACTAGATGAGGGACTTTACGGACAAGTGTTCGCACGCGATCTGCAAGGCGTAGGCGATCGCTATTTAATTCGCTCAACGATCAACGATACGTTTCTCAATCGTATTGAAGAGTTGAATATCGCTTTCGACGCAGCATTTGATGGTGGAACACCTACTGATGGCATCTATTTAATCTTACCGATACGCTTCGGCATCAATAAACTAGATTCTAATGGAAGTTTAATTCCTCTAGTTACTGGCGATAAGGTTGAAGTAGACATCTGGTCTATCTCTCCAATAGCCTTTGATTTTCTCAATGGTGCGCAACGGCAAATTCTAAATGGGGATGCCCAACTCTTTAGCGAGCCGGTAGTAAGCACTCGCGGCAACATAACAAATGCCGAAACTGGGGATTTCGTGATCGGAGTATTCAACGTTGCAGCTGTTAGCTCAGCAACGAAAGTGGTTCCCTAGCGATACCCTGCCTTACTTGATATCGATCGACCCATAGCTGGTCGACATAACGATTTTAGCTTTCGGGTTTGCCCCGATCGACCCTTCGTAGTTGCTAGTACTACCGACATTTTCCTTTCGCAATATCTTCATAGTTGAAGGAAAATCAATGTCCGAATAGCGTCCTTTGGCTTCCACAGAATACCTGACATTGGGATTGATACGCACCGTAAAGTCGGTATACTCGCCCTTCATCAAAATACTCGAAAGTTGAGGAGCAGTGCCCCCGATATAAGCATCGCCATAGCGTATAGAAACGTCCAAATCTTCAGCGAGATAGTTGATCTTAATTTCGGTGTACCGAGAATCTAATCTGACAGACCAAGCCGAGTCAATTTGGAAGTCATCATAGCGACCCGCGTTTACAAATTCTCGCACAGAACCAATGACAAACTCATCGTATTGACTATCTAATCTTAGGCGCTTCAATCGCTTTATTGAGGTCTCAGAATATTTAGAGTTAATTGTTGTTAAAGTGGCACTCTTTATTTCTATGTCTGCATATTTATATGTGGCATCGAGATATTGAAGCTTACCAAGATGTGCGTTCCCATACGAGACGAAAAGATCAGTTGATCCAGCAATATCTCCTGTAAACAAGTCCCCGTAACGTATGTCTAGTTTCGCATCTTTGTCCAGGTCTGGCGTGCGCACATCACCATAACTATTTGTAAAATCAACGTCCCATCCTTTCGGGGCTGAGATTACATAGTTGATTGAATAAGCGCCGTCTCCTTTGTTCCACCAAAAGGTCCCACCCTTTGAAGAAATTTCTGTTTTAGCAGAAACTGCCGATCGACCTGAGGCAAAATTAATATCGATTCGGTCGAAGACTTCATTGGCGCGAGACTCGCTGGTAGCATCGACTTCAATTAAAATGGAAATTTTAACTTCGTTACGATCCCACACTTTATAATCAATATCACCGAAGCGGTTGTCAATACTTAATTCCCCTAGGTCATCGACTTGAAAAAGTTTGTTGATTGACTTTGTATAAGCCCGTTTGAAGACGCCCGTTTGCATGAAGCGTAGGCTGTCCGTATTACCCTGAGCTGCTGGTATTCCTAGGAATACTAAACAAAGAAGTAAAAAAGTGAATAGTCTCATGGCTTGGGATTACAATTCTTCACGTCCTCGCGGACCTGGCTGATTGAGTTTTGGTTGATCACGCTCTGCTTCACGAAGTCGATCGATTACACGTTCTAGTGCATGAAGCTTGGCCTGATACTCTTGGGCAATGGTTTCAAGCACTACGCGCTCGTTACCTGGTGGGATTTCATCTAAGGGTTGCATGACGCGGTAGTCGGATTGCGCCATATCACTGAGTTCACGACGGAGTTCAGGTTCTGGCTTGTAGCTGGCCACCATCGCAAGGCGACGATCTATTTCACGCTTGTAGTATTGTTCTAGTTCAAGTGCTCGGGTTTCGGTAGAAGGCTGTTCTGCCACCGCAGGCTTACCATCTCCAGCCAACAACAGACCGCCTAAAACACCAATCGTAAGTAGCATACAGGCCACAGCAGCTTTACGCCAAAACGGATACAGCTGACGAATTATGCCCCCTTTCTTCGATTGCCCGCCTGCACGTTTTTGCGACGATAGTCCTGGACTGCGAGAAAGCTGAGCACCTGCTTGGGAAAAGGGTTGGCTTCCCTCCGCTGGCATCGAACGTTCCAGCGCTTCCCATACCGAGGGCCGAGGCTCAGCACTATCGAAAGCACCGCGGTTGGCATCAATAAATACCTTCAGCGGATCTTGTTCGTGGGGTGGTTGAATGGGTTTCATCTTAAAATGTCTCTTGGGTGAGTTCTTCGCGAAGGCGCTTGCGTGCCCTACTGTACTGCGACTTACTCGTCTGTTCTGAAATATTGAGCACTTTGGCTATCTCCGCATGGTCGAACCCTTCAAAAAGATAGAGCGACAATACAGTTCGGTAACCATCAGGCAGGCGTTTTACAGCTTCCTGAATTCTGGCGACATCCATCGAGCGGTCAGGTTCAATCACCTTGTCTTCTTGTGCTGGCGAAAACTCGTCTTTGAGTTCAGTGAAGCGTAGGCGACGGCGTTTAAGGTGATTAAGGCAGTTATTAATGACAATCCGTTTGATCCAAGCTCCGATAGTAGAATCCCCTCTGAAGTAATCAAGTTTACCGTACACGTCCGCAAAAGAGCCCTGTAGTACATCCTCGGCATCCTCTCGGTTACCGCACATGCGCAGGCAGGTTCCGAACATAGCTCGGTTGTAGCGCCGGTACAATTCGTACTGGGCCACGCGCTGCCCTTGCCGGCAGCCGTTGACGATCTCTTGTTCACTAAGTTGGGTCACCCTGCTTCCCTAACGTACTTGAAGAATGTGAAGACTCGACATGATGCCGCGTCTCTACTGTCAATGACAAGATACCTAAGCTAGGGTTGCATTCGTAAAGAATCGCGTATTGTAAAGAACAGACTCTTCGGGAGGATAGCTACGGTGAGGTACAATATTTCAGGGCTGTAGTCTTGTTCTACTTTCGCCAAAACCTGCTATAGGACTGTGACCTAGCTCTTCGGTGATAATCTGAGAAGTAATTTCTCCAATTCTTCTAAATCTCCGCTGCGATACTTGCGCCGATAAAATACTTGCTTTCCATCTTCATCGAAGACGAACATTTGAGGAACACCATTCAATCCACCAGGCATAGCAATGGGAAATTCACGTTTCTCATCCAAGTAACTTCGCCAAGGGTACGTCGCAGCACGCGCATGAAATTGGTCTCTACGACGCTCAAAGTCTAGGCTTATCGGCACGAAAGCAAAATCTGCATGCTCATTCCAGCCCTCCATTTTCTTTGACATGGCATCGAGCTCCAATTTGCACGGAGCACATGTGGTGAGCCAAAAAATCATGACCGTAGGTCGCTTCCCAAGGTTTTTGCCGAGGAGTGCGGTACTTGTAGTGGCAAGGGTGTCCTCGCCTAATCCACTTGCTGTGAGTTGGATATTGTATGGAAAAAGTGTATCAATCTCCGTACGCGGCCTCGCCTTCGACCTATAGTAATGTTGTTGGGCAAGACCCAAGCTTACGCTAAAACCAAGCACGAGAAGTGCCAATGCAAATCGAGGTTTATTGCGCTGCTTGAATACGTTCGATGGCTTGTTGTGCACTTTTAAAACTTGGAGCTAGGTTGAGGGCTTGTTGATACGCTTGTCGCGCACCTTCAAGATTTCCCTGCAATTCGAGTGCCACGCCTTGATAGAAGCGAGCTTCCACGTAGGTTGGCTTGACCTTTACTGCTCGGTCAAACTGCGCTTTTGCCTTTTCAAGTTCCTTCATGTCTAAATAAACCAGCCCGCTATTATAAAATGCCTCCTCGTATTGAGGATCACGTTGTATCGCTTCATCGTATTGAGCGATGGCCTCTGGGAGTCGACTCTGGCGCGAATAGTAATCTGCTAGCATTCGGTATGGAATAGCTTCATCGCGGTCGATAGCCGTGGCAGTTTTAAAATAGCGCTCTGCAATTGGATTAGCGCGCGCTTCGAAAAGCATCCCTAGCGCCAACCAAGCATCCAAAATGTCTGGGTTGAGCTCAGTGGCACGCTGGTAAGAATTGATAGCTCTTGCAGTGTCTCCCTGCTCGCTTAAAACCTCTCCAATCATGAAAAAGACCTCACCTTCGTTAGGATCAACTTTGACTGCTCGATCTAAGGTTGCGAGCGCATCATCATGTTGTCGTACGATATACTGTATTTCGGCGAGCTTCAAAAGTGTAGGGACGCGGTCTTTAAACCGCGAACTTGCGAAGATCATGGTGTTGAGCGCATCACGACTACGTAGGTTATCCATCTGGGCATCTGCAAGTAGATGCCAGACCGCTACGCGCGAGCTATCACGCTCAAGACTGCGCCTTAAGTCGGTAATCGCCCGATCATAGATTCCGTTTTCTAAATAAATCGCTCCACGCTCAGCGTAGAGCTCAGCATTGTCTGGATCTTCTGCGAGGGCCTCCGTGAGCTGAGCAACAGCGATTTGCTCTTGCGTCATTGACTCATCAGCCACCTGAGGCGAATTTGCTTCGTTATCAGCTCCTCCACAGGCGCAAATACCCATGAGGACAAGTAAAAGTCCACCTATTGCACCACTGTATATCTTCATAGACTGCAAGTATAGCGTTTGGAGAGTGCTAACTCAGAAGGCTTTAGGCAATTAGAAGCTACTGCTGCTTATCGGCGACACTATTAGTCGACCAGTTGTAGTCCATAAACTCAAACTTGTAGCCGTCTGGTAGTGTAACCTCGCCGTGCTTCTCTACAAATTCCTTCAAAGAAGACTTGTTCCATTCGAAATCTGATCCATACCACTTGAAGATCGGAGAAATCACGGGCTTGTTTAAGTCACTAAGGTCATTTCGAAAACTTTTAAAGAAAAGACGAGCCTGCTCATCAAGTTCATCGTTTAAGTTTTCAGCGGTGTATGCTTTGTTGCGCATCTGTGGACAAGAGACACTCGCACAGTTTGCTGCCATGTGAACCCTTTGATCGTGGAACTTTGGTCTAATAATGCCATGCTCAAGGTTGTTGAGACTGTAGACGGTACCTTGAATATTAATCCATTCTATATCCCATACGGAGTTGACAAAACCAATCCCCTTCTTGATGTCCTTGATGCTACCTACAGGCCAGTGCTCTAGCATCAATTTGATTGTGTAGGCATTGTAAGCGTTGAGCCAGTACGCGAGTTGCTGGTCTCGCGTCCACGTTTTGTCGTCTGGGTAATGTGTAGAAACCAACTCAATGTAGTTCTGAAGCCCGACGGTGTCCTTCGACCAAGCATCATAATCCACCCAACCGTCCTCAGAAACATATTTTTGTAGCTCTGCGGTAAATAACTCGTGCGTTATCGGTTTGGCGTCAGATTTCACGTCCTTGACCTTGCATGTTGGTACACCAGCCAAAAAGAGACCTACTAGGGAGAGGAGAATTGCTTTCATTCCAAAAATTTGCAGTTGTGCTAAGGGAACACTAAGTAAGTGAACATCTTGAACCAAATATGAATCATTCTGGTTTTCTTGCGGCTTCATCAAAAGCCGATCGTCAAGTGTCTCAAACTGACATGCTCTTAAATATTGATTGGGTAAAACCTGGGAAACCAGACCAACCAACATTGCTGGCCTTTACTGGCTTCGGGCATAGGCTTGATCCGTGGAAGCGTTTTGCTCCAAAAGGATGGCGCGTTGGAGTTTTAGAATTCCCCGTCGGTAATCCGCCTGACGAGATATGGACGCCTGAGACACTCACTGCCCAACTCGATCAATATTGGGGGAAGGCGTCGCATAAGGCCTTGCTAGCATTTAGTTTCGGGGCTGCGGGAGCGACGCAAGTGAGTAATGTTTTGGCGAAAGCTGACCCAAATAAACGTCCAGACTTCGTTGGCTACATCGCTCCAGTGCAATGGGCGAAAGCACCCTGGTCGATACTGAAACGCGTTAGACCTCATCGTCGCCTTCGTTGGCTTCAACGCTTATCAGTAGGAGCTACAAGAGTCTCCCCTATCTCATCAAGACTTGGCGGACCTGCCCTAGAACAGATTGTCCGCATCGTAGAGAATTATGTTGGCTGGGACTTCGTTGCGCACTATTTGCCTTACATCGGATGGATCGATACACGATTCAGAACGGTAAGATCATGGGCTACTCATCCTTGGCCCTGCTTTTTGGTTGGCGCGAGTGAGGATACGACGGTGCCTTGCAGGAGAATGGCTTGGAGAGTAAGATCTGTCAAAAATGTCACGTACCACCAAGTTGAGGCCAACCATTTCAATGCACTTGATTGTGCTCGCCCACTATTGACCGAGTACCTAGAAAAGCTACTCAAGATAGAAGTCTAGAAGTGAGGAAGTTTTAGAGGCTGACTCTAACGCCGACATTAAGTCCTAGTGAACTTAGCTGATCATTGTTCGGACCGAATCCATTAGAGGTAGGTACGAAGTGATTATATGTAAGCGAGCTGAATGCCGATAGGCGCTTATTAAGCTGGAAGGTAGACTCAAGTCCCACCCGTGCCGAGAGGAAGGTATTCCCAGAGAAGCGGCCATCCTTTTCGAGGATACCTGGTGAAAATTCCTTCACATCTGAGAAAGTATTTTCATTCTCGATGAACTCTTCAGTCTCTGATGGCGGACCAGAAAGAACTGGTGGCGCTCCAATTATTCTTTCGACATCATAATCAGATTGTAGCGTCAAGTTCGCTGCAAGGCCTGCAAAAGCCAAAAGATTTAGTCGCTTGCCAGGCTTGGTGAGTTGCACGCGAAGATCGACAGGAATCTGTGCGATGTTAACGGTAATCCCTTCGAAACTTTCGGTGCGGCTGAAATTGAATCCACTACCCAAGTTCCCTGCATCAAATACTGTAGGAAGATTGGGATCATAAGTCAAGTGAGTATATGAAGCGCCAAGACCTAGTGCGGTGCGATCATTCAACTTTCGGTTGGCAGAAAGTCCAAAATTGGTACTTCCGCGCAAACGGCTGGTAGCTTGTTGTTCAAACTCAGCATCTGTAGGCGTACGGATTTTCCATACTTGATATCCTGAAAATGTGCCGGCTTCCCATTTGGAGATTCCTTCCGAAGGGGCAGGTATCGTCGCTCCTACGTTTTTAGCAAATGGAATCGCGGATAATCCCAGCAGATCGATAGCGGTGAATCCTTGATTACCTAAAACAGTACTTGGCTGCGCATGCACTGAGGTGCTTACATGTGTGGCATTGGCGTCTGCTATGGAGCCTTGAAAAGTATAATCAGAAGCATGGCCTTCTGCCAACGTTTGATTTACTTCAGAAGGGCTGCTTCCACCAAACCATCCGACTACGCTTTTAAGCAAGGCAAATGGTGAATAGATAGGATCTGTATTGTCATCAACCGTCGTTACTGAAGAAGCTGATTGAGAAGAATTACCCTTGTAGGCCGTTGAATTCTGCGGCTGAACAGTTGGACCATTTGCCTCATAGACCAAAGCTTCAATTTCATGCGGTGCCAAGAAGTCGCCAGTAGCGCCTTCGTCAAGGACTTGACTTCTCTGCGGAAGCTCTTGCAATACGTCTGCTGTAGGTGATGTGCCAATTCCTAGAGAGATCGGGTTATCACGTAAATGGGGAGCGAAAGTCAACAGTAAAGCGATTGCTGCTGCAATTTCGAGTGCACGATAGCGTACGAGGACTCTACGCAGTGGCCACATAGTATCCATACGGTGAGAAAGCACTTTCCAACTTGCCTCAGGTTGTACGGAGGTCTCAACACTGGATAGCTTCTGCGCGAGGATTCGGTCGAAAACGTCTCCTTCTATTTCTGTTTCTAGGTCAAGTTTATGTTCGAGCGCATCCCACCCTACAACAGCGGGAATCACTTTATCCGCTCCCGAGCGGGAGGTTGTGCTGTTAAACTGGTTGCGCAAAAGAGCATCAAAAGCCTCGCCTTCGATCCGATCTTGCATTGCAGACCAATCAGGAGTACCCTCGCTGGGTAACTGTTCCAATTTTCGTTTGATGATGTCGTCAAATTCGTCTCTCATGAGCTTATCGCTTGTGTGCTACAAGAGCAGCTTTGAGTTTTTGACGAGCCTTCACAAGGTTTGATCGTGAAGTACTTTCAGTAATGCCTAGTTGTTCTCCTATTTCACGGTGGGAGAAACCTTCAATCGCATAGAGGTTGAAGATTGTGCGATAGACGGGTGATAGATTTTGAACGGCGATGAGTATTTCTTTTTCCGAGCACTTACTAACTGCGTCAGCTTCGTTAGTACTTAGGTCGAATGAATTGTCAATATCGTCAGTGCGTCGACGCACTTCCTTACGGTAGGTATCTATGCAGGTATTTATGGTGAGCCGACGCATCCAAGCTCCGAGGCTGGTGTTCGGTTGGTATTTCGAAATATTCTTAAAAATCTTGATGAAGCCTTCATGGAGCATATCCATGGCTTCGTTTGAATTAGCTGCGTATCTATTACAAATGGGGAGCAGCTGATGGAAATAGCTCTCATAGAGGGCTTTTTGTGCCCATCGTTCCCCTCGCGCACAGGCGTGCACGAGCGCTGTCTCATCTACTAAAGCATGACTTAAAGCTGCATTCATATTACAGAAATTGGAGGGCAGATGTGTAAGATAGCTAAGTAGCCCTTATTTAAAAGACGTTTATCACCTATAAATCGCTGCCTCTGCAAGGTAAATTATCTAGATGACCAGGCGTTAACGCAGAAAACGCCAGCTGCATAGCGCAACTGGCGTTTCTTGAAACCTGCTAAAGTGCGGGTTATCGAGTGTACTAGACTAGTACTTTGCTTTACGCGTTTCGCTTGAAACAGTAAGGCTATGGCGTCCTTTCGCACGACGTGCATTGATGACGCGGCGGCCATTTTTAGACTTCATACGTGCACGGAAGCCATGCTTGTTAGCTCTACGGCGACGTGACGGTTGGTAAGTACGCTTCATGATATTAAATTTTCCCCTCGAAAGGGAGCGCAAATGTAGGAGAATTCTGGTAAAAAAGAAAGAAAAAATGATAGTCTTGAAAAGACTCTCTCGCCAGTCCTGCCGATCGTCTTGCCAGTCCTGCCAGTCCTGCCGATCTGTAAATCGGCAGGACTGCTAGCCTGCGGCTAGCGATTCATAGACACCAAGAACTCTTCGTTGTCGACAGTTCCGATCATTTGCTTGCGCAAGAAGTCCATGGCCTCATCTGGTTTCATATCTGCCAAGTGAGCTCGGAGCACAGATACGCGGTTTACTGTGGCAGCATCTAGAAGAAGATCCTCGCGACGAGTACTTGATCGTGGAAGATCGATTGCAGGATACATGCGCTTGTTTGCCAACGAACGATCGAGCTGAAGCTCCATGTTACCCGTTCCTTTGAATTCCTCAAAGATTACGAGGTCCATCTTCGAACCTGTATCAACAAGTGCTGTGGCCAAGATAGTGAGAGACCCACCGCCTTCTATATTTCGAGCAGCACCAAAGAACTTTTTCGGCTTTTGCAGGGCATTCGCTTCTACACCACCAGAAAGCACCTTACCAGAAGCAGGTTGAACGGTGTTGTAGGCGCGAGCGAGCCTCGTAATTGAATCCAGTAGGATTACAACGTCATGCTTGCTTTCAACAAGTCGCTTGGCTTTTTCGAGTACCATTTGAGCCACGTGAACGTGGTTTGCAGCAGGCTCGTCGAAAGTTGAACTGATTACTTCTGCATTGACAGAGCGCTTCATGTCTGTCACCTCCTCTGGGCGTTCGTCCACGAGAAGAACCATGAGATAGGTCTCCGGGTGATTTCTAGCTATTGCGTTGGCTACATCCTTGAGTAAGAACGTCTTACCAGTCTTAGGCTGGGCAACGATAAGTCCACGCTGTCCTTTTCCGATTGGAGAGAACAGATCGACCATGCGCATGCCGTAATCTTTACCCTGGGGAGCACCTGTGAGCTTAAACTTTTCATCAGGGAAAAGTGGCGTCAGGTAGTCAAAAGGAACGCGGTTGCGAATGTCGCGCGGCAGTTGGCCGTTGATATAGTGAATCTCGGTCAGCGCGTAGTACTTCTCACCTTCTTTTGGAGGTCGCACCTTGCCCTGAATGGTATCACCTGAGCGAATACCTGCCCGCTTAATTTGAGCTTTGTCTACAAGTACATCATCTGGTGATGCGAGGTAGTTGTACTCTCCTGAGCGCAAGAATCCATAGCCATCGGGCATAACTTCAAGCACACCTTGACCGTCGATACCACCGTCTAGCTCAACGTCGAAAAGATCGATACGTTTCTCTTGCTGGTTATCGCGGTTGCGTCCACGATTGCGTCCACGACGATCATCAGAATCGTCGTCTTTGTTATTGTTGTTGCGATCGTTGCGATTGCGACCACGATCATTGCGGTTGTTGTTTCGACCACGGTCACGGCGGTTGCCGCCTTCGTTTGTATCGCCGCTCTCGTCGTCTTCATTTCTATCAGAATCATCGTTTCGATCTGATGAATCACGGCGATCATTTCGGTCACCGCGCTTACGGTTACGTCCACGATCATTGCGATCACGGTTACGATTGCGACGGTTGCTTCTTTCTTTGTCGTCGCTGTCTGAATCTTCTGACTTTTCGTCGTCATCAGTATCGGTGGATCGATCGCGGCGATTGCGGCCACGGTCGTTGCGATCTCGGCGATCGTTGCGACGTCCTCGGTTTTCGCGAACTTCTTCTTCGTCTCCACCTGACTCACTTGGCGCATCGATGGTCACGGTCGCCTCAGCAGTATTGCTCTTACTCTTGGGGCGAGAAGTTTCTCTGGTCCGCGAAGGCCTTGCAGCGGATTCTTCCACTGGAGAAGACTTGCTACTTGAAGAAGAGTTTTCTCCTCCCAGAATATTGTCGATAAGTGCCTGCTTATTGAGCTTGGCTACTCCTTTGATACCCATTGCAGCGGCCTTCTGGCGGAGCTGAGGGACCAACATGGATTTAAGTTCCTTAACGTCTGACATGTACGTACTTGACTGGACATTCGCTTTCGCAAAAACAAAATTCACCTACTTCTTAGGTAGGGTTTTAGCGTAAGCTGAATAAAATATGCACTGGTAAGTGCGAGATAGAAATTGAAGGGGAACACATTATTGAGTTACTACAATCTGTTTCTCAGTAAAAGGAACCCAAAGGTTCAAGAAAAAGTAGAAAATAGTGGTCTGGGTATGCGCGATCCCTGTAGTGGTCGCTGCTCCTTTTCCGAATCGATTGGAGCATTTGCGCTGCGAAACTAAACGTTTCTTACAAATACAACGTCAGAAGTGTCAATTGGGTTACTTCGAATCGCTATACGTCTATCTTCGCGGCTCTAAAAAATTGAGATCTGATGTTAGAAATGAGTCGACTGCGAAATGACCGTGCAGGTGTTGAAGCAGGTTTAGCCAAGCGAAACGTAGGAATGACTGACGTTGACCTCGCAATTGTCTTAGATGACAAGCGTAAGGCTGAACAGCAGGAAATGGATGCGATCCAATCTGAAGCAAATGCGCTAAGTCGTCAGATTGGCGACAAAATGAAGTCGGGTGATCGCGAGGGTGCAGACCAACTAAAGACTCAAGTAGGTGAGCTCAAGGCAAAACTTACTCCGCTACAAGAGGCGCATGCGCAAACACGACTCGAGTTAGAGAATACCCTCCTTCGGATTCCGAACATTCCACACGAGAGCGTACCCGCTGGTCGTGATGCCGCAGACAATGAAGTGTATCAGGAAGCACCAAAGGCGTTGCCTGTTTTGCCGGAAGGCGCAAAACCGCACTGGGAACTCGGCAAAAAATACCAGCTTTTCGACCTTGAACTGGGCGTAAAACTTACCGGATCAGGATTTCCAGTCTACCGTGGAAAAGGAGCAAAACTTCAGCGTGCGTTGATTGCTTATTTCTTAGATCGCGCGACAGCAGAGGGTTACGAAGAATTTCTGCCTCCACACCTCGTCAATGCAGATTCTGCAAGAGGAACGGGAGCTTTGCCAGACAAGGAAGGTCAGATGTATCACGCGACGGCTGATGACCTCTATCTCATTCCTACAGCAGAAGTCCCGATTACCAATATTTACCGAGGAGATATTGTAGATGAGAGCGAGCTACCCGTCAAAATGTGCGGGTATACGCCATGTTTTCGTCGCGAAGCAGGCAGCTACGGTAAAGAGGTACGCGGATTGAACCGGGTGCACCAGTTTGATAAGGTCGAAATCGTACGCATAGAGCGACCAGAAGACAGTTATGCTGCGCTTCAAGATATGCTAGGCCATGTTTCAGGTCTTTTAGAAGCATTGGACCTCCCCTATCGTATCCTAAAGCTGTGCGGTGGCGATCAAACCTTTACCTCAACAATCACTTATGACTTTGAAGTCTGGAGCGCAGCGCAAAAATTGTGGCTCGAGGTAAGCTCTGTGAGTAACTTCGAAACGTTCCAAGCTAATCGCCTAAACCTCCGAATTAAAAAAGGTAAAGAGAAGCGACTTGCCCACACCCTCAATGGTAGTGCGCTGGCGCTGGCGCGTATCGTTGCATCCATTTTAGAGAATAATCAGGGGCTAAATGGGATTGCAATTCCAGAGGTTCTGCAACCTTATACAGGTTTTGCGGTAATTAAGTAGAAACACGATACACTCATTGCTGCCAAAGCACTGACAATGAGCTAAATGAAGTGTTAATTCAAGACCTTGACTTAAAACAGAAAAGAATGACTTTTTACTATGGTTTGATGTTTATCAGCATTGTGTTTGCTGGTATCGGTTGGCTAATGAGCAGAAAACTCAGAACCGTATTTGCTAAGAATGCCCAAGTTCCCATTGCAAGTGGTTTGAATGGAGCAGCAGTCGCAAAGGCGATGCTAGAGCACTACGGGATTTCGAATGTTAAAATAGTGCAGGGACAAGGGACGTTGACGGATCACTACAACCCGAGTACAAAGACCGTGTCTCTAAGTCCAGATGTCTACAATGGCAGGTCAGTCTCGGCAGCCGCAGTGGCTGCTCATGAATGTGGCCATGCTGTTCAACACGCTGAGTCGTATAGCATGCTTCAACTACGCTCGAAGCTTGTACCTGTAGTCAACATTTCAGCTAAGATGCAACAGTACTTCTTCATGTTTGCCTTCGCACTTGCGGGTTCGATGGGCAACAGCTTGGTACTCACGATTGCGATTGGACTGTATGGTGTCACAGCTGCATTTGCACTTGTAACGCTTCCGGTGGAATTTGATGCAAGTAATCGAGCTCTAGCTTGGTTGGAAAGTTCGGGCACAACCGTAAACGTGGAGCATGAACGTGCAAAAAGCACTCTCTGGTGGGCAGCAATGACCTACGTAGTAGCAGCAATTGCAGCGCTAACACAGCTACTCTTCCTGATCTTCAGGTTATTAGGTAGCCGCAACAACTAATTGTTTAGTATTTTGAGTTCGGATCTTGGATAGGGTGAGAAAAACCTTTTAGGTGCTCTCTCCTTATTCCTGCTACCTCTATCAGGGGAATTAGCTGCAAAAGCAGCTTTCGCGACTCAATATTTTCATTTTGAAAGGGCAAAAAAAGTTCGACCAATTAGCTTCGCAGCCTCTAATAAAATCTGCCAAGCGCAAAAAGTACCAGAAGCCAACTGCCAAGGTGCAGGTAGAACCTAGACCAGAGGGAAAATCCCCTAAAGGTTTGGACTATCAAAACGAGGCCGAAACACTACCCAGCTCGAACATGAAGTACGTCAGAAGGTTTGTCTTTGTACATTACGAAGACCTGTTAAACATACGCTTCAAGAAGCTTGAGAAAGTTACCGACAAGCTCTATGTCTTTATCGGAAATTCAGTCGAGCAAATGCCTGTATGGCTCGTAAAGCAAGTCCAAGAAATGGGCCGTGACCTTGAGTGGGTAGATATTGGGGTCTCTGATCGGGAGATGACAAATACCTTAATGGCCTTCACTATTGGCACCCTCCATGAGAAGGTTGATCTTGGGGTGGAGTTCGCCATACTTAGCAATGACGAGCGACTTGACCACCTCGTAGAGCATATCTGCAATGGTGAAAGAAACTGTGTGCGCGTTAAACAAGGTGCTACCGTCACTGAAGACGAAGGCAGTGTTCCAGCCCCTGTGAGTAATCTGGCAGCAACTGCGGCCAGCCGCCCTGTGGCTCGTACCGTTTTGCTCTCTGGAGAGCTAGATGAAGACCTCGAAGAAGAGGATTTGGATGAAGAAGCTTTGCCCCATACCCCTAAAGGCTTTGATGACTTCTCAAGATTTAAGGAGGATGCGAACGGTGAAATTTCTGCAAAAAAAGAAGGAACCTTCAACCTTCGCCCACGTCTTCAAAAAAATCAACCTGCCGCTGTAGAGCAGAAAGATGTCAATGTTGCAAGCCTAGCTGACGGCGTCGTACGCAGACTCATCCGTTCGGGAAATCGTCCCGCTGATGTTTCCATGCTTCGTTCTTATATCCTGCTTCACAGTGATGATGCAACGGCGATGGAATATGTGCAAGAAATGATCGAGCACATGGCACGTACGGGAGAGATCAAGGTTGAGGACAATGTGATCCAGTACAACTTTTAGCCAGCTTCAACTTGTTATTTAGGTAGATGAGCGTATGCGATCTCTTTGCTCATTCAACAAGAATGAGGTGAGATTGTAGGCTATCTCTATATTGCACATCCGACACCACCTCACTAAACAACGATGCAAGACGACATTCAAGCAGCAATCAATAAGGCAAGTAGCCAAATGGATCAGGCGATTGAGCACCTAGAAAAGGAACTGCAACGACTTCGCACGGGCAAAGCTTCTCCTTCTTTGGTTTCAGGCATTATGGTAGACTACTATGGTTCACCTACGATGATGTCTCAGGTAGCTAACATTAGCACTGGCGACTCGCGAAGTGTGCTCATTCAGCCTTGGGAAAAGACGCTTGTCCCAGCGATTGAAAAGGCTATTTTCGAATCAAACATTGGCCTTACCCCACAAAGTGATGGCGAGACTGTTCGCATTAATATCCCACCTTTAACGGGAGAGAGAAGAAAAGAACTCGCCAAGCAAGCAAAAGCGCTTGGAGAGGATGCTAAAGTGAGCATTCGTAATGCTCGCCGCGATGCCAATAATGTCATCTCAAGGGAAGTAAAAGCTGGATTCCCTGAAGATCAAGCAAAAGGGAAAGAGAAAAAAGTCCAAGAATTAACGGACAAGCATTCCAAGACTGTGGAAGATCGCATAGCCGCAAAAGAAAAGGACATCATGACGGTGTAGATCCGTGAACCTTTTTGCAGAAAAGCCCGAAAAGCATTCGCTTTTCGGGCTTTTTTTATGCCGCTGGTAGCCGTACTGCTTTGACAGTATAACCGTGGGAATTGGTCACGTCGTACATCTCAATTTTGCCTTGGTCGATGAGCACATTGGCCAGGGAATAGCTTGAGTTAACGGCGAAGCCCCTGTCTGCAAGGTTATTGGTGACAAACCATTTGAGCCCAACGTAGTCGTTGTAACTCTTGTCGTTCTCTTCCTGCAGCAGCTCAAGCATAGTTTCTTCATCAATCGCCTTTTCACGAGCCTTATCGACAGGTAGTTCGATATGCCCAACAACTTTAGGACCCGCGACCCTAGCGCGATAAATTGTCGGACCATTGGTGTCTTCTGCTACGCTGCTCGTTTGTTCAGCTTCATAGCTACCCTCGCTTTCCTGTTCCTCTTTAATTTGATCATTGACAGCTTCACGAATCGCCTGTTTGTCTTCCACAGAGAATACAAGCTTATCAATTTGACTTTCGGCCTCTGTAATAATCATCAGCAAGTCCTCGCAAAGTCGTTTGCCGCGTTCAAGCTCGTTGGCGTAAAAGGTGCCATGGTGGGCCACTTTGTTGCGTATGCGATAGAGTTCCTGCCACTTGTGCTTAAAGTGCTTGTCTTGGAAGAATTTCTTGAAGTACTTGGTGTAGTTGCCGCGCAGCTCACCTTGAAGCTCAAGCATGTCCTCGATAGTTTTTACATCGAGCAGTTTATTGACAATTGCCTCCGTGTTGT
Organism: uncultured Saprospiraceae bacterium; assembly: GCA_937923485.1. Classification (GTDB taxonomy): domain Bacteria; phylum Bacteroidota; class Bacteroidia; order Chitinophagales; family Saprospiraceae; genus CALDTK01. The sequence goes on along the minus strand of CALDUE010000042.1, from coordinate 15,201 downwards.
TGAAGCCCGTGGTCTGCTTGTAGATTAACTCCCCAAGATCATCGAAATCAACAAGGTTAACGTCTAACTCAACGAGGCTTGACATCTTGTCTGTGAGCTGCTCGCGGCGAGTTTTCACCTTCTCGTTCATGAGCCGAGTCGAGGTGAGTTTCCACCAGTTGAGTCCGACACGTTGTATAAAAAATTTAGTCAAATAGCGCCTGAGCTGACTCTCCACCCTGTTGATCTGCGGGTAAAGCAAGTTGGCGACTTCTGTGCTGACAGTATCAGCTAGGATACGCACGTTCTTAAATTCTAGTTTACCACGAAGGTGTTCGAGCAGGGGAAGTCGATATTTTTCAAGCTTGTCAAAGTTTTTGCTTTCTGCCGAAATAACAAAGGCCGACTCTTGGTAGTCCGTAAGCATAAAACTGGTGTCGATACAATAGATACTTAGACAAACACCAACGCCAGCCTCCTCAACACGCACGCTACCCTTGGTTGCTCTTATCGTTGGATCTACATCTTCCCACATGGGACCAAAGGACAGAGCTCTAGCCAAGGCTTGCTCCGAGTTTATACCTGGAACGTCGAGACATAAAAGTTCAAATGTGTAATGTTCTGCACTGAGCTTGGTCATAGTCTAAAAATTTCAATCAACAATACGTGCTCACGACTCACTGAGGTTTAGTTTTTCTGCAAACGGTTAGTTCGGCAGAAAAAGACTAATTGCTTCAAAAACTCAAATTCACCAATCGAAGACTGGTAAAGATGAATTGGACGAGGTCCTTGGTGCGAGGAAAGCCTTTATATAGTTTAGCGTTCACACCTCAATGTTCATTGTAGAGAGTGGCAGCTTTACAAGAATTAACAGGCGAAAACCAGAACAGATTGCAAAAGTGGAGGATTATCTCAAACCTTCCAAGAATCCTTGATAGTCAATGCATTAACTATTCCTTACTTCACCCAGCGGAGGCCTTAGCTACTCCCGTGCAAAGAAAAGGGCCGTCGAAAGTCTGAACTACCAATTTGACCTCCACTTTACAGCTGTTGATTTTACCCTTTTGAGGTTCTACAAAAACAAAGAGAAGTAGGTATCTTTCCCACTCCAAGCCCTAAATCAATATGTCACAAGTAGTCGAAGCCCCAAAGGCGACCTCCCACAGCTCTCTCGAGCAGTATTTTGAGCGCTTTCGCCAAAACACCATAGGCCAAAAACTGCGAATTGATACGCCAATCGGTCAGCTCCCAATGCTCTATGCAGATTGGATTGCCTCGGGGAGACTCTACCAGCCGATTGAAGAGAAGATCAGCTCAGTGATTGGGCCATACATGGCGAATACCCATACGGAGAGCAATACCTCTGGACGGGTCATGACAGAAGCTTATCACCAGGCAAGGGAACTAATCAAGCGACATGTAGGGGCCGACGAAAAGGATGTCCTTATTTCATCTGGCTCGGGAATGACTTCTGTCATCAATAAAATGCAGCGCATACTCGGCTTGCGTACGCATGAACGCTATCGCACAGCTGTTCGCCCCAGCTCTAAAGCGGAAACACCTATCGTGTTTCTCACGCACATGGAGCACCATTCCAACCAGACGAGCTGGCTGGAATGTCTAGTCGATGTAGAAGTTATTCCTGCAGACAAACAAGGATTGCCTGACCTCGAAGCTTACGAACGTTTGCTCAAGGAGCATAGCGATCGCCCACTCATAATTGCGGCTGTCACCTCTTGTTCGAATGTAACTGGCGTGCTCACTCCCTATCGTGAGATCGCTCGCCTTACACACCGCCACAAGGGAATTTGTGTTGTAGACTTTGCAGCTTCCGCTCCGTATATCGACATTGAAATGCGTCCAAAAGATGACCCTGAAGGTCATCTGGATGCAATCTGCTTCTCTCCGCATAAATTTCTCGGTGGCCCTGGGGGTACTGGAATCTTAATCTTCTGTCCGAAATTGTACACCAACAAAATTCCAGATAATCCAGGAGGCGGTACTGTCGATTGGACTAATCCATGGGGAGAGCATAAGTACTTAGACAGCATCGAAGCGAGAGAAGATGGAGGTACGCCTGCGATACTTCAGACGATAAAGTCAGCCCTAGCCATTCGCCTGAAAGAGGAAATGGGTACCAAGCAGATGCACAAACGAGAGGTTGAATTGATCGACAGAATTTGGGAGCACTTCGAAGAAATCCCAAACCTGCGTTTGCTCGAACCACACCTAAAAAATCGAATCGGTGCCGTGAGCTTCTACATCGAGGATTTGCATTTCAATCTCGGGGTCCGATTGCTTAATGACCGATTCGGAATACAAGTACGCGGAGGCTGTCACTGTGCTGGCACCTACGGACATTATCTACTCAACGTAGACCGCAACACGTCCAAAGCCATTACTGACGACATCACGGCAGGTAAACTAAGCTCTAAGCCGGGATGGATTCGCCTGAGTATTCACCCGATGATGACCAATGCCTCTGTTGACTTTATTCTAAGTGCGATAGAAGAAGTAGCCTTGTACCACAAGCGCTGGGCAAAGGATTATCGCTATGATATTTCGATAAACGACTTCATCCACGTTAATGAAGAGCCGATCGAATTGGTGGATGAGTGGTTCAAGTAGGTTACCGTCTAGCTCACAACTTCTGAGCTGATCTTAGCTTGGTTGATGACGCACTGATTCCTGTAGGCTCGCCGACAACTCAAATCGTCGAGATACAAGTATCTTTGCCGCATGCTATTTCGGACTTGTTTATTTACACTTGCTCTATTGACTTTGGCCTGTTCGGGTGCTCAAACACGGAAAGCCAAGAGTGCTGACGTTCAGGCTCAACTTGAGGAGGTCAAAGCCTTGGAAGCGGAGGTTTTCCCGGAAGGAATAAACGCTGGCACAGATACTACCCGTGGATGGCCATTCGTCAGAGCAGCTGAATCTTTTGCCGATGCGCATCAGAAGAATGAGGCTTCACCTGGACTACTTATGAAGGCTGCTGGTGTCGCTAATGGCACAAACTGGTCGAACAAGTCCATCCAATTGTGGGGTTATATGTGGCGTCGATACCCCGACCATCCAAGAGCTCCAGAGGCTTTATTTTACCAAGGATTCGTGATAGACACTAAGTTTAAGGACTATCCGTTGGCGACTAGGTACTACAAACAGTTTCTCAATAGTTATCCTAACCACGAGCTGGCTGTTCAAGTCCGCGAATTGCTTAAAGTTGCCGAACAAGGGGGCAAGTTACCGCCTGTCCCTTCTGCACCTCAGAATTAGGCACTTAAATTGCTTAGATTTTCTATATGAACCGCTTCATTTTCACTACCCTCGCTCTCCTTCTCTCTGTTTCGGTCAGCGTTGCCCAAGGAATAGAATTCTTTCACGGCAGCTACGACGAAGCGCTCGCTAGTGCCGAGAAGCAAGGTAAACTGGTCTTTGTAGACGCCTACGCTGTATGGTGTGGCCCCTGCAAGCGCATGAGTAACCAGGTCTTTCCGCGTGAAGACGTTGGAGCGTTTTTCAACGAAAATTTTGTAGCGCTGAAAATGGACATGGAGCGCGGTGAGGGCAAGTTATTTGGCAGAAGATTTCCAGTCTCTAGCTACCCTACCCTGCTGTTTATTGATAGCAATGGCGAACTCGTTCAGCGTGTTATTGGTGCGCAGAGTCCCGAAAATTTGATCATGCAAGGCCAACTGGCGCTGCGTAAGACCGATAAGTCAGAAACCTTCGCTAAGCGTTACCGTGAAGGTGATCGTGACCCGAAGCTCGTTTTGAAGTATGTCGAATCACTCAACAAAGCAGGGAAGCCTTCGCTTGCTGTGGCCAATGAGTTTTTAAGAGATAATACTGACTACGCCAACACGGATGTGCAGGCAGTGATCTTTGAAGGCACACAACAAGCTGACTCGCGCGTTTTTGATCTCTTCATTGAGCAGCGCAAAGCACTTGAGGCGACGTACGGCGCTGCTGCAGTGCAAGACAAAATAGAAGCGGCCTGCGAGCGCACCATGAAAAATGCACTCACCTATAAGTCCGAGACTTTGATGGACGAGGCTACATCGGCGATGACAGAGCACCTTCCTGCTAAGGCAAAGGCGTTCAAGGCAAAGGCTGACATGGCAAAGGCGAAGAACTCAAAAGACTCGGGACTTGCGTTCAAAGCTGCTAAAAAAGTAGTGCTCGCAGATGGTAATACACCGACTGCCAACCATGCTATGGCTGTTGAGCTTTCTAGCTATTTCGCTGATCAGCCGAAGGCGATGGCGCTTGCTACAAAGTTTGCCGGAACGGCAGCAAAAGGAGACCCTTCTTTTGATCACCTCTTCACATATGCGCAACTTCTTGCAGCTACGGGTAAAGGGAAAAAGGCGGAAAAGCAAGCTGAGCAGGCCATGCAGAAGCTCGGTGAAAACGAGGATCCGCGTCGTGCTGCGATGGTAAACGAATTACTCGAGCAGTTGCAAGGGTAAAACGCTGCTGTACCTTTTTTGAATTTCTCTAGTCAATACTTGCGAAGCATGCGGTTTCTCTTGCTCTTATTTGTGCTTTCAATGGCTGTTTTCGCGAAAGCCGAAGGTCCACGTGTAAGCGGGACCGAAGGTCCACGTGCCAACGGGACTGAAAGTCCACGTGCCAACGGGACCGAAGCTCCACGTACTAATGAGTCTACCAAGGAAACTGGCGTAGCTTTTCTTACTGACTACAAGCAAGCTCAAGCCGAATCTGCAAAGACAGGAAAACCCATTTTTCTAGACGCCTACACTACGTGGTGCGCGCCTTGCAAGGCGATGGAAAAGGACATTTTCACTAAAGCGTCGATCAAGAGCTTGCTTGAAACTGATTTTGTTCCGCTCCGTCTCGACATGGAAAAGGAGCCGGGCATCAGCATCGCCAAGCAATTTAAGGTCTCTCTATACCCAACGCTTCTTGTGCTACAAGGTGGAAAGGAGCTGCATAGGGGTGTAGGCTTTATGGGTGTTTCAGCCCTTCAAGCTTTCGCCAAAACCAGCCTTGACGCAACCACCCAATGGCAAACCTTGAATCAGCGTTTTGAGAATGGCGACCGTGATCCAGCCTTGCTCAATCAATTGCTTAGCTACGCGAAGAAAACCAACATTCCAGCCTACGAAACCTATATCCTTGCTTACCTGAGGTCGACCAATGGATGGTCTACACTCGAAGGGCAAGAGCTCGTACTTCAAGGAATCCAAACGGTATCGACGCCGCTTTTTGATAGTCTCGTCTCACAACAGGCTGCGCTAGGTGCTCGCTTTGGAGAACAAATTGTGAGTGATCGTATCGCTCGCATGGTGGACGGAACTCTTTTTGGTGACACACCTGCCAAACCAGGAAAGGCGAAGAAGCTTATTCGTCGCGCCTACCCTACCGCTGCTGATAGCACTTTCATCCGCTACCAAATGCGTCGCTCTCGTGAAGCTGGCAAGGCCAAGAAGTTTGGCAAGTACGCCATCGAGTCGCAGGACAAGTATCCAACGAGCGACCCTTATGAGCTCGAAGAGTTAATTTATGTCTTTGACCAAAAGCTTCTTGGCTGGAAGACGGAGAAGGTCGACGCATGGCGTGTACGTAAGGAAGACTTACAGGCAGCTGAAGGGTCATGGTAGCTTGTCGTGGCGGCTTATGAGCTTTGCTCAGACTACAACAAGTTAGTTACGACGTACTGGCAGGTCTATTGAGATAAGCAGCTTGGTCCTGAGATACATTTTTCTGGTCGTTGTGGCGGCTTATGAGCGTTGCTCAGGCCGCAACTAATTCCTTACGTCGTACCGGCAGGTCTATTAAGATAAGCAGCTTAGTCGTGAGATACATTTTTCTGACCGTTGTGGCGGCTTATGAGCTCTGCTCAGGCCACAACTAGTTATTTACGACGTACCGGCAGGTCTATTGAGATAAGCAGCTTGGTCGTGAGATTCATTTTCCTGAAGGAAAGGAAGTTAGAGACTCGATCTGACGGTTCTGCATTTACTGGCGATGAGCACGACATTCATTTAGTTCAGGCTGCCCTGTTGTGAAGAGTCATGACTGTAGAATATCTAGAACTATACGGGTTCGAAAATTTATCCTATTTTAAGATTGTTGTTTATCAACAGTCCTAAGAAAGGGAAGCTTACCCAAGTAATATGAGATCAAACTTGCTAACGCTACGTCCGCTCCATATTTCACCTCAACGGATTCGGGTTACCCCTGAACCTCATCAAAGACGCTCGATCTAATACGCCTCATCATGCACCCCCGAAATAGCCCTTCCACTTGGATCGGGGTTATTCTTGAAGCTCTCATCCCACTCAATCGCACGAGCGGTTGAACAGGCGATACTTGGACCTCCAGGAACGCACTTCGCCGCATCCTCTAGAGGGAAATGCTCTTCGAAGATTGAACGCGCACGGTAGCCTTCTTTAGTAGTAGGTGGATTGTACGGGAAACGATACGCCGCATTGGCCATTTCCTTGTCTGATACTTCCTGCTCTGCAGTTTCGCGGATTGCGTCAATCCAACCATAGCCTACGCCATCGCTGAATTGCTCTTTTTGGCGCCAAGCCACAGACTCCGGTAGTAACTCACCAAAGGTCTCGCGAAGAATATGCTTCTCCATCTTACCCTTGCCGCACATCTTGTCGGTCGGGTTGACTTGAGCCATAGCGATATCCATAAACTGCTTGTCCAAGAAAGGAACACGTGCTTCTACACCCCACGCAGCCATTGACTTATTGGCGCGAGCACAATCGAAGAGATTGAGTGCCAATACCTTATCAACGCTTTCTTGGTGAAACTCATCAGCGCTAGGTGCTTTATGGAAGTAAAGATAACCTCCGAAAAGCTCATCAGCACCTTCTCCTGAAAGTACCATCTTGATACCCATTGCACGGATTTTACGTGCCATGAGGAACATTGGCGTACTCGCACGTATGGTCGTTACATCATAGGTTTCTACGTGGTAGATCACGTCGCGCATCGCATCCAAACCTTCTTGGATGGTGTACTTCATCTCGTGGTGAATCGTACCGAGGTGGTCAGCGACTACACGAGCATTCGCAAGATCTGGCGACCCTTCCAGCCCAATAGCAAAACTGTGAATCTTCGGCCACCAAGCTTCAGACTGCTCGCCATCTTCTACACGCTTCGCCGCATGTTTTTGCGCAAGCGCACTGATGACACTTGAATCTAGTCCACCACTGATGAGAACACCATAAGGCACATCCGTCATCAACTGACGGACTACTGCATCTTCAAGACCTTGCTTGAGCGCAGCCTTGTCGGTCTTAATATCTTTTACGTTTTCGAACTTGGTCCAATCGCGGTTGTAGTAACGCACTGGCTCTGGAGCTGGCTTTCCACCACCACCCTGCTGGTAGCTACCGGGAGGGAACTCCCAAAGTTGCTTGACCGCAGGGGTTAGCGCCTTCATCTCTGAAGCTACGTAGAGATTTCCATGCTCATCGCGCCCTTGGTAGAGTGGAATGATTCCGATGTGATCACGACCGACCATCCAGGTCTTGTCGCGAGCATCATAGAGCACGAAAGCAAAAATGCCGTTGAGGCGATCCAAAAAGTCAGCTCCATACTCTTCGTAGAGGGCAAGGATAACTTCGCAATCGGATTCTGTCTGAAACTTGTAGTTCGGAAACTCAGCTCTCAGTTCGCGGTGGTTGTAAATCTCCCCATTCACTGCAAGTGCCACTTGACCGTCTGGACTATAAAGTGGCTGTGCACCACTCATCAAATCAACGATGGCAAGGCGCTCGTGCGCGAGGATTGCATCACTACTTGCGTAAACGCCCGACCAATCTGGTCCGCGGTGACGCATGCGACGAGATAGTTGCAGGGCTTTCTTGCGAAGTTCGTCGCGATCAGTTTGCAGGTCGAGGATTCCGAGTATGGAGCACATAAGCTTAGGTCTACGTATGAATAGGCAGAGATAGGCTTTTACGGGAAAAGAGGGGGGAAAGGTTTGCTTTGGGCTTAGAAAAAATCCGCTTACACACCACTCCTACACCAACACCTCATGACTAATATCATAGTCTTGAAGCACGATATCTAATATTGGATTCTCACCCTCGATGTAGCCATTCTTTAGCGGTAGGGGCCTAGGAATCTCTCACCATCAAAATGTATTAGATGGGATGGCTCGTCTGCAATCCAAACCTCTGTTTGGGAAGCAATAGTTGCAAAAGCCCGAGCAGTCGCCTTCCGATCTTGAAAACAACTGATATAAATGGGATCGTATTTCCCACTTAAAGTCGACAATAATTTTTTCCGGGCTTCGTCAAAATGACCAGAAGAGTGAATTGCTTCAAGATAAATCAACCATTTTTTAGCTGGATACCAGAGAATTACATCAGGTTTTTCTGGGGCATTCAAAATATCAATTTCGAGCTGCTTCAATAGCTGCTCATCTGATAGTCCCTTATTATCAGCGGTGTCACCTATGTAGGCCACCTGAGCACCATCAGGGGTAAAGTGATGAGTGAATTCCTCAATTATAGAACGTATTAAGCGGCTATGAGGTCCTGGACTTAAATTCAATTTACTTCCATCTGGCAAACTGACTGGAACACTTACTTTTCTAGAACTTTGTTCTTTGATGGTTAAAGGCATTCGCTTACGATATCTCTGTGCGAAAGCTTTCCATTTTTCTGTCCCGAAATGCCTAAGTGCTTGAGTTAAGGTAGGATCAATAAGATAATCCGTTTGAGGACTATTTGTTGGACGGGTAGGATCTTCATAATTTCGAATAAGAATTCCGCACTGTTCGAGAGGTTTGACGGAATCTTTCCGAATCGTTTCTCGAGTATTCGGAGCATAATCTATTTGATAATGAGTACGAACAAAATCAAGAATAGGAGAAATACCTAATGGGACTGGTTCGATATCTAACCAGCTTTCGTTAGGTCTTATGCCAACAAGTGCTAAGAAACTGACCACATTCCGTTCTACATGACTGAAACGATCAAGTCCCAAATCTATAAGAATTTGCGAAGCTGCTATTTTCTGCAACTCTACAGGTGAAGTATTAGGCAAGACATTAAGTTTTGGCGGAAGCTCTGAGCTGTTCTGCTGAAGGATATGGAAGGAGCCTCAAGTCTCCTGCATTGACTTGTGTATGACCACTAATACTTCTCAAGAACCGATCTGTTACTTCGCTATTCAGATAATTACAAAGACCAAAGGCCAAATCCTCGGAAAAGCCTTCTCGATCAATATGGTAGACATTTAAATGATTTTCGAAACAAATCGCTGACGTATTGAAATCACTAGGACAAACAACGCTAGCGACAACCCTCCGGGGCTCTTCTTTTGAAGATATTCTTCGAACGACTACATAAAAACCTACCGGCCAGAAGAACTTCTTCGTCTCTTCTCTCTTCATAATTCCTCCTGCACGCTTACCAGAAGCGTTAGGCCAAATGCACCGGCCATTAGCAAAATGTCTCGGCCGAAGTAAGGGATAAGCAGCTGGATCTTTGGCAGGAAGTAAATAATCTTCCGACCGAAAATCTACTACTGGGCCTGTTGAAACAGTTAGATTTAAATCCTCAAGCGAATACGTGGGAAAGCTGTCTGCATCCATCTCTTTAAGCAAGCGTAACACACAAGTATTCTCAGCATCCCACCAAATTTCATGAGCAGCTGCCTTTCGCTCAAACTGTAAGGAAAGATGATCTCCATCAATCCAACTTAGTGTGGTGTTTGATGCATTTGAAGTAGAGCTAAAATTCTTTTCTAAAGAGATTATAACATTCTCTTGCAGCACATTATCAGCTGAAAAAACAGACGTTCGTTGATCTACTAAAAGTACTTGTTTCACTCTAGTATTATCTCTCAGAAATTTCCGAAATGGTCTATAATATGTCCCATTTGCAAAACTCCTTGGAATGATAGCCACAAGTTGTCCTCCAGGGGCTAGTTCAAGTAAAGCCTTCCATACGAATGCAACATATAAATTAACGGCATGAACACCTAGCTCACGAAGGCCTGCTTGTCTATGATCACTAGAAGATAGTTTTTTATACGGAGGATTAATTATTGAATGGGTATATCCACACAAAGTATCCTTAGCACATAGAAAATCTTCATTTTTAAGCTCATAATTGAGCTCGGATACTTCTGCAGATGCAACCAAAAAGTTTTCACCTGCCGCTGCTATTGCCGGTTGCTCTATCTCAAAGCCAGTAACTTCAATTCTAGCATTAGAGGTCTTAGTTTGACTAAATTCCTCAATGGTAGCTAAAGACAAAACTCCTGCACCCATCCCGGGATCAAGTACTTTAACGACGTCCGTATTCCTAAACTCGAAGAGACTAGCCATAAGTCGCGCAACGTCAATTGGGGTTGCATATTGACCTAGACTTGATCTACGTTTCTTCTCTCCGTATAGTACGTCACCTAATCGCTGGGCTTCGGCGATTTCTAAAGCAGAGTTAGGGGGATTGGTAAAGAGAGTCGTCACAATTGCAACAAGTATACAACAAGCAACTATTGTTACCAGAATTTAAACGACACAAAAAGCCTACACATCACTCCTGCACCAACACCTCATGACTAATATTATAGTCTTGAAGCACGATATCTAATATTGGATTCTCACCCTCGATGTAGCCACTCTTTAGCTCGTGGCCGAACATCTTACCAAGCGTACTCCAATAGGTAGCGGTCATGCCACCACGTAGCTCTTTGATGAGATCATACATCGTACGATCCGTCTCGCGCTCGATCATTTTAACGAGGATATACCCTTGAGTCTTGGAAAGTTTGCGAAGCGGCTCCTCGAACTCTTTCTTGAGTTCTTTCTGGAGGCGGCGGTAATGCTTTTTCTGCTGGCGCGGCTTCATCGTAGCCGTGACATGCTCTGTTTCGCGGAAAATACGGATCGCCTCCACCGCGTAAGGATACACCTTCGGTGCGTAATAGCGGTATTTGCGATAGAGCTTGTAGTCTTCGTCAGACTCAAAATTCTTTGGACTTGAAACCGAGACATCTGTCAATTCACTGGCGATGTACAAGGTATCACCTTCTTCAGTCACGATTACAGTCAGCTCTTGCCCATCAATGGTCACCTGATCCCCTTCCGCTCGCGTTTGAGCAGAAAGAACGCATGCTCCAAAGAGGCAAAGCGATAGAAAGGTGATTGATCGAAAGTTCATGCAAGTGTTTTAGTGCAAATGTCGTGCTACAAGGGCTAAACGCTGAAACTCATTGTTTAGGTGGCTGCAAGTTTAAAGTTTAACGAAGTATTACGGTATTAGGACGCAGAAGGCCCCACCACCACCACAATCTCGCCACGCACTTTCGCCTCTGCTTCGTAATGAGCATGGAGCTCTGCAAGGGTAGCAGTACGAATGTCTTCGTGCAATTTACTGATCTCTCGAGCAACGCAGGCCTTTCGTTCTGGCCCGCAAACTTCTGCAAGTTGAGCGAGGCACTTTACCAGGCGGTGCGGACTTTCATATAAAGCAAACGTGTGTGGCAAAGTAGCCAAGTAATCGAGACGCGTTTTGCGACCTTTCTTTTGAGGCAAAAACCCCTCAAAATGAAATCGATCACAAGGAAGTCCACTAGCAGCGAGTGCAGGTACAAAGGCAGTCGGCCCGGGCAGGCAGGTTACTTCTACCCCAGCCTCTTTGCATGCTCTTACAAGAAGAAAGCCTGGATCTGAAATGGCAGGCGTACCTGCATCGCTGACCAAAGCAAGGCTTTCTCCGTTTTGTAGGCGTTCAACATAGCCCTCCGTGCGGTGGTGCTCATTGTGCGCATGAAAGCTCTGCATTTTTGCCGAAAGGCCAAGATGTTGTAGCAGCTTCCCCGTATTGCGCGTGTCTTCAGCTAGCACGAAGTCTACACTTTCCAGCACCTCTTTCGCTCGTACCGTGATATCACCAAGGTTGCCGACTGGCGTTGGAACGAGATAGAGCATAAGGGAGCCTAGGTTCGTGAAAAAGACGAGTTAGACGCTTAGGCCTCTTTCAATGAATACTCAAACTTCTCCATGATTGGATTAGTGAGCACTGCCTTACAGGCTTTTTCAACTTGTTCGCGAGCAGTTGCTTCTGAGTCTGCAGAAACAGTTAGCTCAATACGCTTACCGATGCGGACATCTTGAACGCCAGTAACACCGACATTTGGAAGACTATTACGAACGGCTTTCCCTTGGGGATCGAGCAATTCTTTGTGCGGCATCACGTGGATCTCAGCGAGGTAGGTCATGGCTCAAATGTACGTCTTGTAAAAGGAATTCGGCCCCGTTTTTCGTGTGTCTAAGACTTACGTCAAAACCTATTTTACACAGCCTGTTCAAGGCTCAGGTTTCCAGACCAAACCACTTAATACATAAAGGATCATCGTCGTTGGTACTGCTGCCCAATCCATGAAAGGAGGCAAAATCAAGACAGAAAGAAAAACGATCCCAGCAGGCCAGTTGCCACGATTCTTTGGATTGATTTTATTGCTAAAAAAGGTGATTGAGCTGACCAAGAGTAAGCTGAACAGGAGTACCAATGGAAGAATTAGCTCAGGTTGTGATAGGTTTTGGCGAAAGCCTAAAGCATTTGTATGCCAAGTCATGAACAGGCCAAACCAAAAAACAGTATTGGCAGGGGTTGCCAAGCCGATGAAATGCTTCGTCTCCGCTTGATCAATATTGAACCTTGCCAAACGAACAGCGCTCAAAATGGGAATCAACAAACCTCCGTATGCAAGCCAAGGAATCGGCCCTGAAGTAGCTCCACCGAGCATTACAAAGGCCATCAGCCCTGGGCTTACGCCAAAACTTACCATGTCGGCAAGACTGTCGAGTTCTCGACCAAAAGGCCCGCTAACTCCTGCAGCCCTTGCTGCAAAACCATCTAAAAAATCAGCAACCGCGCTAACTAAAAGGCACCAAGGAACGATGTCAAAATCGCCTCTTACTAACGCTATACAAGCCACACAACCCGCCGCGAGGTTGGTTAATGTAAGAAGATGAGGAACGACGCGTAGCAGACCGAACATGCTGCAATGTACTTTTACCTTCGGTCGTTACAACAACATTCGTAGGTTCGTCGTACTTCTTAATACTACTATGCGCACATTTCTTCTTCTCATTTCGCTTGGATTCAGTCTACTTGTACAAGCGCAAGCTCCTTACGATGAGTGCATTAACGCATTCGCTTTGGGGGCTATTGAGCAGTATTGCAGCAGCTCCGGCGAATTCACAACTGTAGGAGCGACAACTTCTTCCCAGCCCCGCCCATTTTGCCACCCTGACTCGATGCAACGAGACATTTGGTTCAGTTTTATTGCTACGGCAACGGATGTGAGCATGCAAGTGATTGGTTCGCTACCTCGTGACGCGGGAGGAACAATCACCAACCCTCAATTTGCACTCTATGATGGCTCATGTACCAATGGGACGGAGCTGGCCTGTGTATCTGATGCTTTTGACGTAAACGTTGTAGAAACTTTCGCAGCCGATCTTATCCCAGGCAACCTCTACTTCGTTCGAGTAGGAGCCAGAGATGGTATTGAAGGAAGTTTTACGCTTTGTATAGAAATGTTCAACAACGTTCCTGAACCACAAAGTGACTGTGTTGACGGAGTATTGCTTTGCGATAAAAGTCCTTTCACAGTCACTAGCCTTATTGGTGCTGGCGACGATACCAACGAAATTGACAACAGTAGTTGTATCCAAGAAGAATTTAGTTCAGTTTGGTACCGCTGGACTTGCGATGATCCAGGATCGTTGGGTTTCATTTTGACACCTAACAACCCAGTCGATGACCTCGACTTTGCAGTCTTTGAATTGCCTGGAGGAATTAATGACTGCGCGAACAAACAGTCAGTACGATGCATGGCATCTGGAGAAAACATTTCTGCTCCTTTGGCAGATTGGGAGCGCTGCAGCGGTCAAACGGGTTTGATAGATAGTGACCCAGACGTTGAAGAGCAACCAGGTTGTGCCGCTGGTGACAACAACTTTGCTAGTTCGTTCCAAATGGTATCGGGAAGAAGCTACGCTTTAGTCGTCAATAACTTTACGAACACAGGCAACGGCTTTTCGATTGTCTGGTCAGGGACTGGAACCTTCGTCGGACCAGAGGCGAGTTTTACAGTAGATCCAGAAAGCGGAAGCCAATGTGATATCGATCAGCTTCAGTTTGTGAGCACAAGCAGTCTTACTCCAGGTTCAACAGCTTCATACGATTGGTTCTTCGGAAACTTTGCCAGTCCAAACCAGACTTCGGGCGCTGGACCTCACGACATTACCTACGGTGGTTTTGGAGAGAAAACTATCACGCTACGCCTCACCAGTTCAGATGGCTGTGTGGTCACAGAATCGCGCTCCATTTTCATTGAAAGCTGCTGCGAGCAAAGTGAACCTCTAGAAGCAGGAGCGCCTCTAGTGGTAGATCCTATTTGCCCTGGTACACCAACAGGATCCTTCGACATTCCAGTGGTTAGTGGCGAACCTGAGTTCTTCTTTAGCGTCGATGGTGGTCCTTATTTACCAGATAGTGAAAGCGAAAACTTACTTGCTGGTGAGTACACCGTATTCCTGCAAAACATCAAAGGATGTGAGGATACTGTGGTGGTTGATCTTCAAGATCCTCCTGCGATTGAAGTAGAGATTGGCGATGATCAGACGGTGGACTTCGGGCAAAGCTTCAGAGTTAGAAGTACAGTGAATCTGTCCGGCAACTTTGACTACCAATGGTCTGGAGTAGACTCTGTCGTGTGTCTTAATCCTGAGTGTACAGAAGTAGAAGTGTTCGCTTTCAATCCAAGTGAGTTGATGCTGCAAGCAACTAATGAATTTGGGTGCACAGCAATTGATCTACTTCAGATCGATGTGCGCAAAACTCGGCCACTCTATGCACCTACAGCATTCTCCCCAAATGGTGACGCAAACAATGATAAATGGACGCTGTTCGGTCCTGAAGTAGTTGAGAACATCAATTACATCAACATCTTCGACCGTTGGGGCAATCTTGTTTGGGAAGGCAAAAACCTTACTCCAAATGATGTAAGCCAAGGTTGGGATGGGACGATGAATGGCCTAGCCTTTAATCCTGCTGTTTTTGCCTTTGTGGCAGAGGTGCTCTACATAGACGGAGAGGCATTCGTTGTATCTGGAGATATCAACCTAATCAAATAATGCGGCAGTCCATTTTCATTTGCCTGTTGCTTAGCGCAGGATGCCTATTTACCTCTTGTGAGAATGACCCG
>CALDUE010000041.1 GCA_937923485.1 uncultured Saprospiraceae bacterium | reverse complement strand
CCATGGTTGGCCTCATCAAAGGAAGGATCGAGGCGCAGCATCATCGGTTTGATCTTTACACGCATGATCCATGGACTGCCTTCACGGCTCTCCAAGGCTGCAATTGCTCGACGAAGTAAACGCTGCTGCATCGGTGTCTTTGGCCTGACCGACTTGACGCTTGTTTTGGCGGAAGCTGGACGTCCTTTCTCGCTATCAGAGAGGGTATAGCCCACATCATCGTAATCGTCCTCGCGCGACTTCACTCCGTATTGAGCTACAATGGTGCGGTAAAGCTTGAACTCATTACAAGACATCTGCCAGTAGCGATTGCTCGTTTCTTTTACTCCGAGACCGATAATTCGCTTATGTTTTTGACGAACACGTTGAGCAATAGCGATAAAATCTGAATCACCACTCACGAGAATTACAATGTCCACGTGCGGGTGCAATTGAATATCCTCGGCGATATCTAAACTCAGCCGGATGTCCGCACCGTTTTTAGCGTTTTTTCCCAAAGGGAAAAGCTGAATGAGGTCCATTGAGTACTCGTTGGTCACGTCTGAGTACGGCCAAAAGTTCGTCCAATTGGCGTAGGCCTTATTGATCACTACTTCGCCCAGCGTATTGGCGTACTGCATGATGCCAGCGACATCTAGGACGTCAGTATTTTCTAGTCGGAGTTTTTTGTCTTTGAGACGTTCGAACCAATCGGTTCCGACCTCAAAATTCATAACAGAAGCATGGATATTTTCAAAATCCCAGTATATGGCTACAGATGGTTCTTGTTGCATGGCGGCAATGTAGTCACTCCAACGATGTGAACAAGATCAACGGCTAGCTTTGTGCCACATTGAATACGCTCACGGCCAAGTCAGACAACCTTCCTGTATTGCTCAAACTTGCAGGTCCTATAGCCTTATCGCAAGTTGCTCAAACTTCGATGGGCTTTGTGGATACGGTATTTGTAGGGCGCTTGGGTGCTACTTCATTAGCGGCTATATCCTTGGGTTCGATGATTCATTTTACGGCTTTACTGTTGTGTTTGGGGACGGTCCTAGCGGTAGGACCGTTGGTTTCTCAAGCTGTAGGCGCCCAAAATGAAGTAGAAATAAGGCGTTACACACGGCAAGGCTTGTGGTTAGCTTCTTTCTTAACGCCGCTTGTAATGCTAGTTGATTGGTCGGCCGTCTATTGGCTTCAACGCTTGCAGCAACCTCCTGAAGTGATTGCAATCACGGGAGAATACATGCGTGCAGTTTCATGGAGTGTATTCCCATTTTTGGCTTTTGGAGCAATCCGGAGTTGGTTAGAAGCGCTCAATCGGCCGCTGCCTGTAACGTTCATTGCGGTGAGTGCGGTGCTCGTCAATTTGCTCGGGAATTACGTATTTATCTACGGACATTTCGGTGTGCCAGCCTTTGGCGCCGTAGGGGCAGGCTATGCAACTGCCTTGTCTTATTTCTATATGCTAAGTGCGATTGTTGCCTATGCTTTGAATGTTGAGACGCTCAGAAAATATAAAGTGTTTGACAAGTGGCGTGCTCCCGATTCCACTTACTTATGGAATTTGTTCAAAGTTGGGGCACCAATGGGAGTCACGTTTGGAATAGAGTCCGGGCTATTCATGATCACAGCCATTTTAATTGGTCAGTTGGGAACTATTCCTCTCGCTGCTCATCAGATAGCGCTCCAATTGGCCTCATTATCCTTTATGATTCCATTGTCGATTGCATTGGCGAGTACCATTCGAGTTGGTAACCTCATTGGTGCGGGTGCCTATGCTTCCGCAAAACATGCAGGCTGGCTTTCTATAGGTCTTGGTGCACTGGTTATGTGCGCGAGTGCGATTGTATTTGTCGCCTTTCCTGAAATGTTGATCGAACTCTTCTTGGGAGAAAAAGCTGCAACAAGTGAGATTGACGTAGCAGTATTGGCAGTGAAATTATTGGCGTTAGCTGCACTTTTTCAGCTCGTCGATGGAATTCAAGCGACGGCAGGAGGGTCTCTGCGAGGTCTCAAGGATACATTCTGGCCGATGGTAATAGGCCTTATAAGTTATTGGGCAATTGGACTTTCGGTTGGTTATTCGCTTTCGCTAAAACATGGGGCGGAAGGTCTATGGATAGGACTTGTCGTAGGCTTGGCCGTGGCGGCCGTTCTTTTAGTAGGTCGGTGGAACCGCCTGATTAATAAATTACTAGTCCAGGATGAGAAGATAGCCTCTTGAATGTTAACTTTTAGTCCTTGAAGTAGCTACCTCTTGAACTATTTCCGTCCAACTCATACGCGATATGACCAGGTTGGAAAAACTTTGAATAAAGTTGATGGCGCTCCAATTGCAAATTGCGCATTCGAGTCAATAGGGAAGCTGTTTGATTGTCTTCAATATCTCGCATTGCCACAATCAGTTCTTCTGACTTACCTATGAGTACCGAGTTAATCGAGTACAACTCCTCCAATTTTCCATAGATGCCATAGGGCTGTACACCTTCTTGCAACTTGCAGAAGGCCTCATCTTCGTTGAGGGATAAATTAAGATTAGAAAGTCTAGTTCTTAGAAGTTCGTGGCAATTCTCGGACTTCTGTTTCAGTTCGTATGCTAATTTTCGGACAATTGCCTGGGATACGCTTCCGTGATCTGTGAACCATTCCTCGGATGTATCAGAATTTATAAGTTCTCTATGCCAATGCCTCGCGACCTTTAGATATAAAGGTCTGTTGCGTGTGTGATCATCACTTGGTGATACGGTATTATCAAAAGTTTCCATTAAAACATCTAGCTGGGGCTGATAATTCATACGACAAAATTTGTTATTAGGTTGCATTCTTAATTGGAATCTACGATTTCAGTCTGAATTTTCGTAGAAAACCCACTTTTATTCTGATTTGTTCATTAGAAAAATATTTATATCTTCTAGAAGTAGCATCTTGGCTTTTTAAAAGCCTCTTCGGTACAGGTTTGTGTTATACTTGCCTGCCCTGACTGAATACGGTCCTCAACGCCAACTACTATATGCGCAACAAACCCGTACACAGCTCACCCGTGGGCATTGAAGACATCGCCGCTTACGTTCCGAAACACTATCTACCTATTGAGACCCTCGCCGTAGAGCGTGGTATTGAGCCTGAAAAACTGACTAAAGGTTTAGGACTTTCAGCAATGGCTTTGCCCGATACCTTCGAGGACACTGCCACTATGGCGGCCAACGCTGCTCGTCAGCTTATAGAGCGAAATGGCCTCAAACCACAGGATATTGGCCGTCTATACCTTGGCACCGAAAGTGCTTTAGATGGCGCAAAGCCGACTGCTACCTACGCATTGGAGATGCTGCGACGCTATTATCGCGAGGAGCATGGGGTAGACTGTTTCTCTCGCTGTGATGTAATCGACATGACCTTCGCCTGCATTGGGGGCGTAGATGCGCTGCTTAATACAGTCGATTGGGTAAAGGCTGGATCAGGAAAAATCGGTATTGTCGTCGCTAGTGATTTTGCGAAATATGAACTCGGCTCGACTGGAGAATACACTCAGGGCGCAGGAGCAATTGCCATGCTCGTCAAAGAAAAGCCTTCCTTGATCAGCATCTTGCCCGAAGTAGGCGTGGCAACCCGAGGAGTACACGACTTTTTCAAGCCGATCCGTCAAGTTGATAAAGCAGATATCGTCAAAGAAGTGCTCGAGCTCATGCCTGCTAATGCAGAAGCAAGTGAAATTGTGGCGCATTTGCCAGCGGGTTTTGAACAATCAGGCGTCCTAGATTCCAACGATAAGGAGCTTGGCATTCACGTGATGACGCCGACTTTTGACGGTCCGTACAGCAACTGGACTTATCAGCGTCGCGTGAGAGAGGCATATGATCATTTCGTCGAACAGGTAGATCAACCTGTTGATGAGCAGCCCGTATTCACGTGGACCCGTGCGGTGATGCATTTGCCTTATGCGGCCCACGGTCGCCGTATGCTCATGGA
>CALDUE010000040.1 GCA_937923485.1 uncultured Saprospiraceae bacterium | reverse complement strand
GTAAGTGATTGCGCACTTACAACGTCGTCGGCCGCATTGCCCATTTCGTTTCCATCAGCATCGTGATAGAGTGTCACGTTTAAAGGCGTTCCATTGAGGGTAAAGCCTGAAGCTCTCAAATCGACATCTAAGGTTACGAGCTCGTTGTCCGCCGTCTCGCAAATCGCTGAGTTGACATTGACTGTTGGAACGAATATATCCCCTGCAGGAATAGTGACGAACATCGCACCTCCTTGGGTAATGTCAGTTGGGATACGACAAACGGTTCCTTGCGATACACACAAGGCATCCATATAACGAACGGCAGCAATAGCAGCTTGAGGATTGTCACCACAGCCTACAGAATCCGGACGTACTTCAAAGCGAATACGTGCAGCATCCCCAGGAATCATTCCGACAGGTAGCGGGAACTCTAAGCTGGTAATTCCACCAGCCATCGTAATCGTAGGCTCGCCAGGTGTAAATCCTGCAGGAGCAACACCTACGGTTGTTCCAGGTTCGTAAGCATAACCTTCTGGAATTGAAATTTGAAGCACATCGTCGGCATCAGAAGGATCTGTTCCTACATTGGTAATCAAAACTTCAAGCGGTGATGTCGGCGTATTAATGCTAATGCGCGAGGTTGGATCAAACGCTACTGTGTAGACGTGCGAGCCATCTGGTATCGCGCCATTGATTTCTAGGGCAGCACTTTCTGCAGCCGCGAGGTTGGTTTGATCACCACAGGCTTCGGTTCCTTCGGCATCAAAGTAGACGATACTACCTGAACGGAATTCGCAAGTAGTCTCAAAAGTGAGTCGGATTACAAATCGGTTGCTATCCGTTGGATTTCCCGCCTCAAATCCTTGTAGACCATTACTTGCGAGGTAAGGATGCACTGCATCTAAGTCAGGGAATTGCAAACCAAATCCACGCAAGGTTGTGTCGCTAGGTACGAGGTCTGTAGTCACCAATTGGAAAGGAGCTGAAGGTGGATATGCTACTTCTGCGCTTCCTGCGGTGTACTCCAATCCTTCTGGAATGAAGAACTCTGAAACAATATCAAAAGCACGTCCAGACTGTGCGTTGTTCACTTGGAACTCCATAGTGATTGGTGTACACAAGTCTACTGGAGCAGTTGGCTGATCAATTAAATCGGCCTCCAAGAATGGAGCAATTGGTTCAAATTCACTCAAGCCATTATCGTCAATACACGCGAGATCTTGATCAGGTGTAAAGCCTACTGGAGGAGTTGCCTCACAGCCCCAGCCGGTGGCAAATCGAATACCATTTACACCGCAACCTAAAGTTCTGACTTTTAATCTTACAAGGTTACACACCTGTGCACTAGTGTTTACACCGTTGACTTCTTCGAGTGCTTCCATGTTGACGAAGTGCCCACCAGAATATGGTAGAATTGGAATATCTACAGGATTCATTGGGTCATCAATCAAGGTTACTTCTTCGATAAGTAAAGTCGTTGTATCGTTGAAGGTCAACCAAGTTCTACCTGCACGTGAGACCGTAGAGATGTTACATATCTCCATTTCAATAAATGCCGTATCAACGGTTATTCGCTGATATGGAGGCGTGAGAATATCCATGCGCAAAATCGCAGGATCCTCATACGTCATGATTAATGGGAAGTCTTCAGTTACCTCTTCAACACCAGAACCATCTCCAATGTCGGTAGCGTAGTAGCGCTCGCGATAGTATGGGATTGCTTCTAGTGGATAGTTAGCAGTTCCTGCCGAACTAGAACGAATAGAACTACAGTTCGGGGTTAGATTAACTCTTAAATTATATAAGAACGGATGACTCGTCACCAATTCTGCAGAGTGGTCGAGCGTATCTAACAGAAGCACATATCGACCATCCGGGAAATCGGAAAGTGGACGTACAGGATAGAATGTACTTCCCTGCGTCGGGTGATCGGCTACTTGAAGTTCAACTGAAATATCATCGTAAGCAGACAAGATCGCCGTATCAAAGGTGATGATCATGCTGTCTAGGCGTGCAGCTCTACGGAACTCACTTCCGAACTCATCGAAGTAGCCGCGATTCACACCTGTGAGGCGGAAATCAAGTGAGGCTGGATCACAACCTTTCGGGAAGGTTCCGTTACTTGGTACACCAAATACGGTGAATGGCTTACCTACGCGGAATACTTCTCCAAATTGATCACAGGTCGATTCTGTTCCATTGTCGACGGCGAAAAATCCACCACGAAGATCTTCAACAAACTCATACGTTGAGAGTATAGGACCATCTGGATTAATGGAGAACAAACCATTAAAGAGAATACTATCCCCAGGATTGATCATCCAACCGTTGTCAGTAAGACATTGGCTTAGGTCGTACCGTTGCCAAGTTTCTGTTGTATCATTTTCGAGCGTATGAATCGTCGGAGGAATATTGCACGTGCGCCACGTTGCTCCGTCCTTCCACTCAATTGTACCGCCACCTAATAGGAATAGTCCGGCGGTATCTAACATATCATTTGGAGTAAAATAGTGAATGATAACGCCGAGGCTATCTCCAATCACGTTGTCTCCAACAATACCATTCATGGTAATTAATACGCTGTCCTCAGGAATTGCAGATTTGGTATTCGCTGAAAACGCATCGTATGGGTTCGTGAAATCTTGATTAAAGAATCCAAAAGTTGTACGGTTGATTTCAAAGCTACTGCCTTGTACACCTTGCGGACAAGGGAACAGATCTGCTACCTGACAAGGCGGTGCTGTTTTATGAATCCACGGACCGACGATGTTCTCGCAAATCCAAATGTGCTCACACGAACAATCTGGACAGTAATAAGCGACAGTCGTTGGGTAGATGGTCTCTCCAAGTGGAGCTGTACAGTCTGCAGATAGTCCTAAAGTCAAGGTGTAGACTCCTGAAAGGAAGGCTTCTGCTGCTGGACTGAATCGGAGTAGTGCTGTGTCGGACGACATCGACACGCCTAGAAGCGGCATAGATGGTCCACCACGGTTGATGCTGCTTGTTGCTGCATCAATGGTTACACCTTCCGGTAAAACCACATACGCGCGGAGTTCGGCCGCTGCAGAACAGCTATTGTCGAAATTGAATACAAGTCGTCCGAATTCCAATTCTACTTGAAATGCATCACCTTCTGCAAAGGCATCAGGTTGTGTACGCTGCTCAAAGTCGTCCTGAATATTTCTTGGTGAGTGCAGGTTGATGTCTCGTCCGTTGAGGCGGTTGCTACACGCATCGTCGTAGTAGGCAAACGCCTGAAAAGTTGTCGTAGCATTGTTTGCACAGTTGTCTGAAAGGTCATCTAGGTTTACCGCAGAGCAATCAAATTCATAGAACACCTTTACGGGAAAACTATCTAGAATTGCGAGGTCATCGAAGAATCCATCTCCATCAAGATCTTCAAGACCACCAGCGCCATCTGGATCAACACCGAAACCTGCAATCGTATCTAATTTGAATACCGGTGCAAGTGATGGAATCGTCACGCCAGCAACGTCTACCCGTGAGATGGCATATCCGTTAGCTGCAAGTCCTCCTCCAAAATCGGGAACCATACTCAATGCGAGATCGCGTGCTTCACCGAAGGTTGGATCGGTCTCTCGACCTAAGTTGGTAACCCAAACGGTAAACTCACCTTCTTGGCAATAACCTACTTCTATGTCTGGAAAAATGTCCGTCTTTGATATTTCAAGTACGGGCTGACCACTACCAATCGGCAGGTCGCTTTGTATATCTGTTTGATCGCAAAACACTTCATCACAACCAAAGAGTGTGGTGTGGCGTGCGATGCGACTTTCGTTGCAAGTAAGTACGAGGACATCTTCCTCGATCAATAGTCGTTCGTCTGGATCAAAACGTGTATCGCCGTTTCCTGCCGTTGATCCGACAGTGTTGCCATTAAAATCTGCACCTGCGAGCGTAAGCTCTATTAAGGTGTCTCCTGCCGGAGTAACGGTTTTGGCGAAAGCCTTATCAACACCATTGATGCGAATGGCCTCAACGACAGCTCCAGGACCTTGCTCTAATTGATAACGCACCGTGTCTGCATATCCACGGAAAGAACCGTTGGCTACGGTCAAAAAGCGCGTAACTCGCTCACCTACGCGAAGCGGTGAACGCGCCAAAGAATCAATAAGACTGAATACTGGAAATGAAATGGCGGCGAGGTATGGATCGATCGTTTCTCGCTCAGAACGCGAAGAACCAATGGCGGTAAAATCAACCACGATCTCATCATTCACATTGAGCAGGTTATTTTGATCGATAGAATCCTTGATGCCACAGCGGGCTTCGAGAATCAAAGCAAAATCTGCGCTAGGATTGCCAATCGCTCGGTTGAGGTTTGGAATAGAGAGCACAGGCCTCGTTGGGTCTGCTAGACTCACCACACTCACACCAGGAGAAGAGTTCGTTGGGTCGAAGCCAACAGCTCGCATGCCTTTAAATAGCTCAACTGTAACCTCGATATTCGATATCGGAGGCGCTGTTGGGGCCTGACTTAGACGATAAATCGCCTGATCAGTATCGCCGCAAACGTTGAGCTGAGTAGGACGGCCCGTAGTCGGCACGTAGTTGGCCGTTACGAAATTTTGAGCTTGGAGGCTTTCTGACAATGCTCCTAGTAGGAGAACGGTACAGAGGAAATATAATGCGCGCATAAACACTGGGTTAGAGCTTCGCTTGCGCCGATAAAATGCATGCAATCGGCGATAGAGAAACTACCAGTGGTTTGTATGTCTAAAACTGTACCGATTTTTATAATATGTCATGAGAACGTAAGGCAGGACTCAACATGAGCCCACCAGAGAAAAAAACCAGTGAAAGGCTTAGTTCCTCGCCTCTTTTACCCGTGCAACGAAAGAGTTTGCGCTTCCAGCATTCACAGGAAGAATTTCATAAATCTCACCATCGTCCATTTTGATGGCCAGTTCTTTGGCCTTAAGGCTCTCGAGACTCTCCATGAAGCGTGGGCTGCTACTTGCAACGTTGAGGATACCTTGCTTGAATCCAAAGAAATACCAAGTCTCGCTTGGACTCTTGAGATAGAGATACAAGCGGTCGTCACCACTTCCTGGCATCTTCACTTCTAAGTAGCCTTCTATGCGTTTGTGAATGCCTGTCCCATTGATATAAGCGATGTCAATCTTGTTGTCTTTGCTGAAAAAGCTTTGATAGTCGCCATTGTAGATCAGCGGCATTTTCGGGAAGATGAACGAGTGCTTTGGTTCATTTTTCTGAAGGATAAACGAACCGCCTTTCGCAGCAGTCACCGCAGAAGAATCTTGCGGATTGGCTACCCAGTTGGGTAAAGCGGATTGCATGAATTTAGACATTGGGCCATAATTGACATCAGGCGCATCAAAACCAGCACCAGCTATGTCTGCCGCAACAAGGTTGAGCAACTTCTCCGGTATAATCAAATCAATGCTCAGCAGCGCATCTGTTTCCAATTGAGGAAAGCGCTTGCCGGGAGCAGGATCTTTATATCCTGTTTTCAATTCACCTGCGGCTTTGACAGCGATATAGTCCAATTCACTACCAAGGTCAAGAGGACCGTTCGCTTTAATGTCGCCAGACTTGGCATCTACTGTCATCAGTGCTCCTGTCCGTTGCTTTCCTAAGACTCTTAGGCTATCTCCGAGCAGAAACGTTCCTTTTTCTGGTCTGTAGTCCAATAAGCCTTCACTAATATCTAAGATCGAACGATCCTGCCCTGTGTGGGTAGTTTGAAGCACTAGCGGATAGGCTTCGAGGGTTTCTCGACTCAAGAAAACGCCGGTATGCAGGTTATCCCCTTCCGGTGCATTTGGAAGATCATATGGAATAAGTAAGTCATTCTTGTTACCCAACGTATTGATGCTAAACCAGCGTGGATTGGTAATGCCAGGAGCGTCCAGCTTCGCAAAACCATCAAAGGTCAATTCTGGTCGACTCGCATCGAGCGCGATAATGCCTTTGAACAAGGTAGCTTCATCGATGTAGAACTTATCAGCGTCACTGACTTCTCCACTTGCACGAGTTACAGCATCTTTTTCAGATCGTTTGCCTTTTCCGACTCGTTCACCGACGACCTCAGCGAAGAGTACACGTTGTGAGTGCGCTGGGATATCGTAGCGGTAATAGCCACGAGCAGAATACTCTTTGCGACCTCTAATATTGACTGTTGCACTGTCGATGACGTGAAACTTATTGATGGTATCAGCGATAATCTTGGCATTCGTCAGCTCGCCCATTTCACCATTGAGGCCAATGTTTACTTCGCCATCAGCGGTATAGATAAGTGCATCGGCACTCGCGATAAATGGGACTCCACCCATTTCTAATTTGGATCCAGTTAGGTTGTATTTCGCTGTTTCACCTTCAAAATATAAGCTGTCCTGATCTGGGGCTGTGCTGAGAAACTTTCCAAGTTCACCAGGCTTGCTATTGAATGTAATTTCCTTCGAGTTGATGTCCCAGATGAATTCATTCATGCTTGTCTGGTACAAGTTGGCAGGTAGGTCGATGACGATAAACTCGTCGTTTGCTTTGTAATCGCCAATGTTCTTGTCGAAATCAGTCTGTCCATTCAAATTCTCTGCTTCCAACGCGATGTTCTCTCCATCTTCTGTTTTAATTGCTAGAGAAAGTGTATCGCCATCTGCTGAAAACGGACCATAGCTAAGTAAGCGAGAGCGGATTGTCGCAAGTGGCCAATCGTGCACCCCTTGACCTTTAAGTCCAGATGGGGTAAGAATTAAACGACCTTCCAGTGTGTGATCTCCACTCGCAAAAACATCGAAGGCGGCATCTCTACTTTGGACATACATGCTGTCTCTGTAGGGTAGCCAATCTATACTTACATCGACACCAGAAGCTTTAGGAGTCTTCGGTGAACCATTACGATCCTCAACCATGTTAAACGCTTTGGCGGTGGCCGTCATTCGTTTTGGTTTAAAAAGGAAATCAACTGCGTCTACGGAAGCAGTAAGGTACTTTAGTGTGCCCTCACCATAATAGCCCTTATTACTCAGGTCTAAGGTACCGTCGAACGTTCCTTTTGCCTGATAGGTTGGCCATTCTACAGCAACAGTCTTGTGTCCATAGCTAAAGTCTTCGTCGCGTACATAGATATCTTCCTTGTAAGGAGGGAAGATGTCAGAGGTATACATCGTTCCTTTAAAGCGGAGGTCATCTTTGGTATACTTATCCAAGCTATTAAACGAGAAGTTAGCCAATTCAAAATAGAAGCTATCTCTCGTATAAACGGTATCATGATTTTGAGGCAAATCATAATACACGTAACTAGGACCAGAGGTTTGTAAACTTGGAAAAATTGCGATGTCCTCCTTACCACTTTTATTGTTTGGCGCATCGACCAAAATGGTTCCTTGAACTTTTTCAATGCGTGAGCTCAATCCTTCTGGTGCAGGAGGCTTGACGCCTGGCTCAACATCTGCGGGGATGAAAAAATCTAGATAACGAACAGAATCCAATCCAATTTGATTCTCCTTGTATTGATAGTGCATGTCCTTGCCATTCAACACAGAATAACCAGCATACAAGGTTCCGTTAAAGTCAACATTTCGATCATTTGCCATGACCATCTGTCCACCAAATGGAACGATAGCTACGCGCTGCTTTCGACTTAACTCAAGGTTTTTGACCCCATTGAGAAGTATTTCACCTGTATTTAAATCGAAAGAAGCATTCGTATCTTCCGTTTTCGATTCTATATTATATCCATCAAAGTCAACCTTATTGTTTTTCGCATCGATATAGTGAAAAATCTTATCTTTTACTTGGACTTCATTGGTATTTATATCATACGAAATAAACCCATCTTTCACCAAGTCAAAATATAAAGTCTTCACGGCCTCAAGGGTAAATCGTGAATCTATTTTCTTTGCCAAGGTAAGCCCATCTAAAGTTCTACCCTCACGCTCGGCCACTGCCTTTATAATATCAAGCGGATTATACGTAGCCACTCCTTGGTATCGGTTATAATCTCCAGCGCTAAAATATTGTAAACTCTGAACGGTTACTGCTTTGTTTCCTTTTCCTATCCCACGTTTTTGCTCTCCAAAAAGTATACTGTCTTTGGCGACAAAAATTTTCACCTCATCAACATCAAAATTTACGTCCTGCTGCGAAGAATAGAATGGATTACGATCAGCCGCTCGATCTCCTCTAATGAGGGACAAGGTTTGGTCTGGGATCGTGTAGCGAAACTTAACCGACGGGTGGACAATACTATCTGTTCCGTAATAGAAGGCAGAGTTCACTTGGTCGCCAACGATACGCTCCCCACGTCGAATTACAAAAGCATCAGCAACACCTTTATAGACGAGCTTGCCAGCCTCATTGCGGAGCTCTACAGTTGCTATAGTACCTTCTCCACCATCACCGTACACGGTGATTCCTTGTAGTCTAAACCCACCAGTGTAGGTCAACCCTTCACCGATATCCGTAAGTTTTAAAACCGATTTGTAACTTGTAAATCGAGGGTACGATCCCGTATTATCACCTGATGTAGTAGTAATTTTATCCTCGAACTTTCCTAAGACACGCTCATCTCCAAAATAGAGTGGATAGGTCATCTTTACTGAGTCTGCTCGATAGAGACTCTTGGTCACATCGAGCCTATAATTGCCCAGGTATGCATACGCATCTGATAGTCCATGACGGTCCCAATACACCTTACCTTTAGATCCAACGAATTCAGTCTCTGCAGGATAGTAATCACCTGAAGTTGCGTTGATGGCGATACTGTCCGAACGACGTATACCCACAAGGTTCACAGTATCAAAGTGGATAATCGGTTCGGCGCCTTCTACTCGCATGCTGAAGCTCTTTGACCGAGCATACCAAGTTAGACCCGAAGCACTTCGTAGGCTGCCGTCTTTGAAGAAAGCTGCCGAAAAATCTAAGAAATTTGCATATCCTTTGAATTTACGCGACTCCATACCATTCAACAAATCGATAAGCGCAGCATGCCAATCCTTGAAGGTTTTTGCAGCTTGACTTGTGGGGTCGGATGCAGAAAAAGGCACAACCTCTAATGCAATCAGGTAATCCTCAAAATAAGGTGCAGAGGACATTTTCTTACCGAGCATCTCATTGGTGACAGCCATGATCTGAGCCTGCTGCTCAGGGTTGTATGCGGTAAATTTTCGTTCGAATTGCTTGAACAGCTTCTCAGCGACGTCGCGCTTGCCCGCGTTAATGAAGCCATCAAAATCGGTCAAGTAGGCCTTTGCATCTGCGGTAGAAAAGGATTCTATGCGTTGGGCTTGCACAGTACCAAGCACGCAGCATAGGCAAAGGAGTGTAAAAAAGTGAGCTATAAACTTCATGTAGTGTTTTTCGGGGCATACCGACAAGCCAGCCATTTACCCTTCTGTCTTTGTTCTACGCGAACCAAGGAAGAAGTGTTGGCTACCTCGTCAATCATAGCTAAATCTGTGTCAAGAATACCACTTAACCAGAGTTCTCCATGATCTGTGAGCCGATTAGCTAACGATGGGATCGTTTTGACTAGTACACTCCTGTTTATGTTAGCTAGGATAAGATCGAGTGGACCTTCGGGCAGGTTATCCTCTGTTCCTTGGAAGATTTCCTCCAATTCTACCCCATTTCGGCTGGAATTTTCTTTTGTACTGGAAACGCACCTTTCGTCGATGTCAGAAGCGATCGTGTGGCCAGCGCCTAACATTTTAGCCAAAATGGCAAGCACACCGGTACCAGTGCCGAAGTCGAAGCAGGTTTTGCCGAAAGGCGAATAATCACGTAAATAAGTGGACATCAGATAGGTTGTCTCGTGGTGACCAGTACCGAAAGACATCTCTGGGATCAAAACGATTTCATGCGCGAAACCCTCCACTTCAGGGTGAAATGGTGCGCTAATTCGGAGAAAATCATCAATTTCGACGGGCTTATAGCTCTCTTCCCAACGTGCATTCCAGTTGATGTCGGGGATGGTTTCAGCCTCTATAGTCAAGCCAAAACGTTCAGAAAGCTGCCGGAGAGCTTGCGCCAAAACATCCGAATCTTTAGACTCAGGGATGTATGCCTTGACGAGACTTTCTTCGGTTTCGAAGCCACTAAATGGCCAGTCGCCCAAAAGGGCAATCACAGTTTCAGGTTGTAGGGCACCTGTTTGAATATGGTAGCATCGCGTGGCGCTCAAGAGCTTGTATTTATGCCTTCATACACTTCGTCTTTAGCTGCGCGAAAGGTATTTTGAATGAGACTGATCACCGTCATCGGCCCTACTCCACCCGGAACAGGTGTGATGGCCGCCACTTTGTCTTTTACACCATTGAAATCTACATCACCAACGAGACGATATCCGCGCTTTCGTGTATCATCTTCAACGCGATTAATACCGACATCGATCACTACAGCACCTTCCTTCACCATGTCAGCGGTAACGTACTCTGGACTACCAATAGCCGCCACGAGGATATCTGCCGAGCGAAGGACTTCTGCTAGGTTCTTCGTACGACTATGCGTTAGCGTTACTGTCGCATTGCCTGTTCGCGACTTGCGGCTAAGAAGGATAGAGATTGGCGTTCCGACAATGTTGGATCTACCTAAAACTACCGCATGCTTACCGCTCGTTTCTATGTCATAGCGCTCAAGCATTTGCAAAATTCCATATGGCGTGGCGGGCAGGTATGCATCCAATCCCTGGGCCATACGCCCGAAATTGACTGGATGGAATCCATCTACATCTTTTCTCGGGTCGATGGCGAGGGTTACCGCCATATCATCGATGTGAGGGGGCAAGGGCAACTGCACGATAAACCCATCGACTTCGGGATCATCATTAAGTTTTTCAACAGCAAGTAGTAGCTCTTCCTGCGTGGTCTTTTTGTCGAGACGCTCGATCGTACTTCTAAACCCCACTTCTTCACAAGACCTAATCTTGTTGCGCACGTAGGATGCGCTCGCGGGGTGATCGCCGACCAGTACCGCCACGAGATGAGGCGCGCGATTGCCAAGGGCGATATGCGACCGGACTTCTTCGGCAACTTCGTTTTTGATGAGTTTGGCGAGTGCCTTACCGTCTAGGAGTTTCATAGCTCAAAGAAAGAAATTTGAGCCCTGCGCTCAGAACTTTTAATGCACAAAGTGGAGTAAAAATGATCATTCGGATTTAGGAACCTAGCGTCTCCTTAACTTTCGGCCATGACCCTTGAATTCCCTCCAGATTTTCTTTGGGGCACATCTACTGCTGCTGGAGCGATTGAAACCGCTTCAAACCACAATTTCCGTGGAATCGAAGCAAAGGATGGCCATCTTTTTCAGCGAACGACCGATCATGAGCGCAGGCGCATGGAAGACGTCGATCATATTGCCCGTTTCGGGCAAGTGTACCGTTGTAGCGTGGACTGGGCGCGTTTGCAAGCGCGGCCCTATGCTGCGTTTGACAAGACGGTGGTTGCCGAATACCGAGAGTTTTTCAAGGCCTTGCATGGGCGTCGTATGAAAATCATGTTGGTGCTTCATCATTTCACGCATCCGATGTGGTTTGAAGAGGCAGGCGGCTGGACTTGGGAGAGTAACCTAGAAGTCTTTTATGATTACGCTGCGCGCATCATGGAAGCGTTTGGCGACTTGGTTTTCGCATGGAACACCTTCAATGAGCCCAATGCCTATGCCCTTTATGCTTTTCACCAAGGAAAGTGGCCGCCCTATGAAAAAAGTCTACCGAAAGCCTCGCGGGTAATGGGCAACATGGCGCGCGCGCACGTTCATGTGTACAAGCGCTTGAAGGATAAGTTTCCTACTTCGGAGGTTGGTTATAGCCTCAATACGGTGTTTGCAGAAGGTCGCGGATTTAAAGGACAAACAACGGCCAAGCTTTTTGATTGGTGGTATTACAAGCGGGCGATTAAGCTATTTCAGCCGACCGATTTTGTGGGCATCAGCTATTATACGCACCTCATTTTCGCGCCAAACCCGATTGATGTCGTCAACCATTTTGATCAAGTAAAGGCTCTGGGCTTGCCACATGACCAGACGTGGGTCCTCAAACCAGAAGGCTTGGCCTATAATATCCAGCGGGCATATGCAGATACAGGCAAACCGATTTGGGTGACTGAAAATGGTGTTTCTACTGCTGATTCAGCAGAGCGAATCAAGATTTTGCAACAGTACCTCCAAGGCGTCTATGGTTGCATACGAGAGGGCATTCCTGTGAAGGGATATATCCACTGGAGTACATGGGATAATTTTGAATGGCATTTAGGTCCGCGCTATCAATTTGGTCTGCTGCGACTCAATCTTGCTACTTTAGACCGAGAAAATACACCTGCTGCAGATTGGTATGAGCACCTTTGCCAGCAAAATGCGCTAGACGTATGATCCCTTTGAAATCTGTTTTTCTGCGCTTGTTGCTTCTTTCTGCCCCGCTTCACGTGGGTCTAGGGACTTTCGTCAAAACCTCCTTTGCTCAGGTTGCTAATCCGATCGGTCTTTCGCTTGGTAACGCAACGGTCGCTTATCAGGGCGTTTGGGGAGCTTCGGAAAATCCCGCAATCGCCTCCTCTACTGATCGTAAGTTCTCAGCGCAGGCCTATGGATTCAGTCAGTTTCAGCTATCAGAACTCAATCGGCTTGCCTTGGACCTCGGCTACAAAGCGAAGTTGGGGCATGTGCAGCTCGGCTTGCAGTATTTCTCTCCTCCTGGCTATACGATCACAGGCGTTCATTTTGGCGCAGGGCGTCAATTTAGCGATAAGCTGCAGGCGGGCATTCGCGTCGGTCTTCTTGTCGGCGATTTCAATGAGTTCGGAAACGACATTCAGCCAGTTGCGCAGGCGGGACTTCAGTTTGAGGTTTCTGCGCGTTTACGTGCAGGTGCGCATTACACCTATGTAGATCGTGAGACGTTACCTCTTGCCGAACATCGCCTCCGCGTCGGCATTAACTACGAATCAAGTGATCGCGTCCGTATTCTTCTCAGTGCCATACAGCCCGTTGGTCATTCTTTGGCCGGTGGTCTAGGCCTCCACTATCAAGCCGCTGATCGCTTGGCGTTTAATGCAGGCGTTCGCACAGGTGCAAATGCCTTCACTTTCGGCTTAGATGCTGAATTGGTGAATGGCGTCCGAATCATCCTCGGCTTGGCGGCATATCAGGAATTGCCGCTCGGGGTTGGCTATGGGGTTGTTTGGTAGGACTAAGCGATTGGCGTTTCTCCCACGGCAACATGAACACTGCGTACGCGAAGGTTAACTCGACCACAAAAGCTGAATGAAGGTTGCTGAAATCTGGTGAAGACCTCAGAAGTACGCTAGGAGCTGCGGCTCGGCTGGCTCCGTCAGTGGCCGTTTGAGTAAAGTGGTTTTACTTGACGTTCATGGGGTTTAAAAATCGTACACGCACTTTTGTCTTTTCGAAAGTCAAAAATGTCAGGTTGGGCTTTGGTTTGGTGCGTTTGCCCCCACGCTATTGCTGTATGGCAGTTTAGATCCACGCGCTGGCGCGGGGCTTTGCAGTCTTGGGTAAACAAGAAGCACATCATAGTTGCACCAGAAGAGACTCTCACCTGATGAGATCACACCTGGTGCGACTATATTCCATATATTTGCTTTATGGAGTTTCTCAACCGAACACAGGAGATCGCGCAACTAAGTGAAGCGTGGGCTGGTATTGGCGACCGACGCTCATTTATAGCGCTCTATGGCCGAAGACGTTGCGGGAAGAGTACGCTCCTTCGGCGAATGATCCGTGAGCAAGACGTTTATTTCATGGCTAGTGAAAGCAGCACAGCCATGCAACTTCAACAGCTCGCTCATGCGCTTGCCAAGAATTTCCCAGCATTTGATGCGGTATCTTATGCGAATTACGACCAATTGTTCGAGGTCTTAGAAAGCCGTATTTCAGAACCCTTTACCCTTGTGATCGATGAATTTCCTTACCTGATCCAGCAAGATGCGGGTCTTGCAAGCATCCTGCAACGCGTGCTCGACGATCCAGCCAAGCGGAAGTTTAATCTAGTGCTATGCGGATCCTCTCAACAAATGATGCACGATGCTATTCTGAGTGGCACTGCCCCACTCTACGGTCGAGCTGATGAAATCTTGCACATTAAACCGCTTGATGCGGGTTGGCTAAGTGAAGTTCTGCCATCAGCAAGTGCCGATGCGGTGATTATGGAATATGCCGTTTGGGGTGGTGTGCCTCGATATTGGGAAACCAGAGAGCGCTACAAGAGCTTACGTGAAACAGTCCTTCGAACCCTGCTTCAGACTACCGGCCTGTTTTATGACGAGCCACGACGCTTGCTGCTTGACGATTTGAGAGACCTTACCCAACCCATTTCTTTATTGTCGGTCATTGCCAACGGCGTCCATCGTCCATCTGAAATTGGTGCGAGGCTAAGCAGAAAAGCCAGTGAGCTCCAGCGACCGCTTCAACGCTTGGTTGCCCTTGGATACATACGTCGAGAGGTGCCGCTCTTCGCATCAATTCGAGCTTCTAAACTGGTGCATTACACGATTTCTGATCCTTTTCTCCGATTCTATTACCGATTCATTTTAACGAATGCTTCCATGATTGGAGCAGGCGCTTCAGAAGGTGTTTGGCAGCTCATCGAAGCTGGACTTTCACAGCATACCAGTCAGGTTTGGGAGCAGCTTTGCATGCATGCTGTTCGAAAAGGTATGCTAGGTAAAGACCTGGTGTATGTTGGTCGATGGTGGGGTAAGTCGAGTAATGGCAAGCCCATGGAAATTGACATCTTAGCCACCAATTCTGCCAAGGATCGTTGGATTGTGGTTGAGTGTAAGTGGAGCCTTTCGGCAAAACCCGACACCATACGGACAGACACGGCAAATAAGGTTCGAATGCTTCCTTTTTACAAGGGCGAGCCTGTAGAATCTTTTGTCGCTGCGCGCGGATTAAAGGGAAAGATTGAAGAAGGAGTTATTAACCCTGAAGATGTGTTGGGTTGGTTGAGGGATTGATGAGGTGTCACTTCAGAAGTGCCTTTCGCGATTTATTTATCCAGGCTAAAATCTATTTGGATACGCGACCAATACCGGTCTACCGACAGGTGCTATAGTCGATGCTGGGGAGATGAAATAGAATTATCTGACAGAAAATCCTTCTGCCACCTATGAGGTTGAGATTGTCGCTATCCCTGTAAAAGCTGGCGCGGGTCCTTGCAGTCTTGGGTGGAGTGAACAAGAACTACAACATAGTTGCACCAGAAGAGACACTCACCCGATGAGATCACACCTGGTGCGACTATATCTGGTGAAACTATGCTCGCTTGGATGCGATGGGAGTATTAACAAAACAGGAAATTGAGGGCGCTGTCTGAGATAAGGTACTATTACCTGACGCGAGAAGAGCAGCGGCAGAGTTGCTGGAGGATATGTCAGCAGCACACTACCTTTCCCGAAAATCACACATCATGCGCTACACCATTCTATTCGCCTGTCTACTTGTCTTTTCCGCCTGTTCAAACCCAACAGAAGAGGCTACGAAAACGGAGACAATGACGGAGGAAGTCAAAATTGAATACCCTGCTGAATTGGTTAAGGTCTTTGATAATCACGGCGGACTTGATAAGTGGAAATCAATGAAAGGGATGTCCTATGAAATCGAGAAGGAAGGTGGCAATGAAAAACAAACCATCGATCTTCAAAACAGACGGGAAATGATTGAGGCGAGCAACTTCACCTCAGGCTTCGATGGAAAGGCATATTGGGTAGTAGCTGACACTTCCTACAAAGGCAATCCCAAGTTCTACACAAATTTGATGTTTTACTTTTATGCAATGCCCTTTGTACTGGCAGACGAAGGCATTACATATTCAGAAACAGAGCCGATAGTATATGAAGGCGTATCCTACCCAGGGATTCGAATCTCTTACGGAGACGGTGTAGGCATTAGTCCAGAGGATGAGTACTTTATACACTACGATGCTAATACGCACGAAATGGCATGGCTAGGTTATACTGTAACGTACTTTTCAGGTGAAAAGAGTAATAAGAAATCTTACATCAGGTATGATGATTGGAAGAAGTTCAATGGCTTAAAACTTCCGAATAGTGCTACTTGGTTCAAGGTTGAAGATGGTAAATTAATAGGTCCAAGAAATACGCGTCAGTTTAAGAATGTGGTAGTGTCTGAGAAGGCTTTTGATAATGCGACATTTGCGGTACCAGAAGGGGCGAAGGTGGTTGACTAGTGCTAAATCATCTTTTTAGTAGCACATGATTGTCTGGTGATCTAGGAAGAACTCACGACTATTCAACGCAATGCTTTGCAGGCGAGTAGTTGTATTTATCTGTTATCATCTGTCTGATGGAGCTTTTATGGCGACTGTCCCAAATCGGTAGTTGAACCTTTGTCTGCAAAGAGGCGGTCTCCAATACAATTACGTCACCTTAAGACCTGCATGTATACGTACATGAACATATACATGCATGCATACGTAAATGCAGGCTATATTTGTAGTATGAGTTTACCTGTCATCAACAGAGATCTAGAGCGTCAACACCTGCTAGCATTGGCTTCTAGCGGCAAGCGAAACATGGCATTGGTGACTGGACGTAGGCGAATAGGGAAGACGTTTTTACTGACTAACATGTGGAAAGAGCGACCTTTCTTCTATTTCACAGCTGCAAATACGACAGGTCGGGCGAACCGTAGACAACTTATAGAAGACTTTGCTAGACATTCTAAACAGGATTTAAGAGCTGAAGATTATCCTACTTGGCGCACGGTCTTCCGTGAAATTCTGCGGGGGTTGTCTCAACCTTCTGTAATCATACTTGATGAGTTTCAATACTTGGCAGTTGGTGAGCAAGGATTGCAAGAAGTCGCTTCAGAATTGAATGCAGTCTGGGAACAACCGACCGATTCCCCAGTCCTATTAGTGCTTAGCGGGTCTGCTCTCACGACCATGGTTGCGCTCGCCGCTGGAGGGAGCCCTCTTTATGGTAGATTCAATTATCAAACAGTATTAAAACCTTTCAATCATTACTATGCGAAGGAATTATCGGGTTTATCAAAAAATAAGGAAGCTGCTATCATGTATGCATGCTTCGGAGGGACTCCGCGATACTTGGCTGCTTATGATAATACAATCAGCTTACGCCAAAACATAGAACGCTCTCTCTTATCTCCTCAAGGTGAAGTGAGACAACTAATCGAAACTTCTCTCGAACAAGAGGAGGGTTTGCGAGACGTAGGATCGTATCGAGCAATACTCGATGCGGTAGCAGGAGGCCTGACTGAGAGAAACGCCATTGCGCAACGTGCTGGACTTGATAATGACGCCGGCCTACGGAGGCGATTATCCAAGTTGATTGAACTTGACTATTTAAATGCAAGACAGAATTTTGGAGCAAAACCAAACGCCGCAATTAGATATGAGCTTGCAGATTTGGCCTTTAGATTTCAAAGTTATTTTACCGTGCGTAATCGATCGCAGCTCGACAGGCTAGGGCCTGAGATCGTATACGGAGAAGTTGTTGGTCCGCAACTAGGGACATATGTCGGCAAAGCGTTCGAGCTGATTGTGCGTGAATCTTTAAATAAGTTAGGTGGGACAAAAGACCTACCACTTCTCTCTGAACTTGGCACGTGGGAAGGCGCTGACAGAAATAAAAACTCCATTGAAATTGATTTAGTCGCACGCACCTTTGACGGTAGGACAGTGACGGGAGAAGTTAAATGGAATGACAAACCAGTCGGCCCTTCGTTACATACTAAACACCTTGTAAAACTTGAAGCATTAGCAAGCTCAGGGCATAAATGGGCAAAAGATGCGTTGAGGCCAGATGCTGTTCGAATTTATGTATCAGCAAATGGTTTTAAAGGGAATTGGGATTTTGAAGGGAAACAGGTATTGTTGAAATTGGAAGATTTGTACGTGTAATGCAATTACTTTTAAGACAGCACAGGTTTCGAGTGGATTATCGCTATAAAAGTCTGACATGCGAATCAGGGATTAAAAGAATTTTAGTCGCTTAGAACTTTTAAAGAATGCTACTTGGTTGCACCTGTTAGCTGCTTATACCGTGACTTCGTTATTTCCTCATAACATCAGTCCGCCATAGTACCCCCAATTAAGACCTGTGCATCGTTCAGCACAACCACCTACCTTGGAAGTGAATAAAGCAGTAAAAAAGGGGATGTACGCCATTGCAATTATTGGAGTTATTGGATTTGCGGCGGTTCATTTTATTGCGCCTTATGCGATAATGCAGCCTGAGCGCACGAATGAGAACATCACTCCTACCGAGTTGGGCCTCAAAAGCCAACGCATTGAAATACAGACGGTTGACAACTTGAAGCTTACCGGTTATTGGATCAAAAGCGCTACTGACTCAGCGAAAGGACTGATCATACTTGTACATGGCATTGGAGGAAATAAAGAGGCCTTCTTGGGCCTTTCGAAAGAGTTAGCAGAAAAAGGTATAGAATCAATCGTATTTGATGCAAGAGCGCACGGTGAAAGTGAAGGTGAGTATGTCACTTTTGGATATAAAGAAAAGGAGGATATCTCTAAGATCGTCGACCTTGTAAAGGCTAGCAATCCAGCTTTGAAAGTCGGTATCTGGGGTAACTCTTTAGGAGGTGCAGTTGCGCTGCAATCTCTGGCAGTCGACAAACGAATCGAGTTTGGAATTAGCGAAAGTACCTTTACAGAACTGGACAAGATCGTGTATGACTACCAGAAAAAACTCGCAAAAGGTGTTGGAGCGAAGTTCATCACAGATTATAGCTTAAGTCGAGCAGGTCAGCTCGCCGATTTCGATCCCGAACAAGTAAAGCCCATCGAATCAGTCAAACACATCGAGCAACCGATGTTAATCGTGCATGGCGATGCAGATGA
>CALDUE010000039.1 GCA_937923485.1 uncultured Saprospiraceae bacterium | reverse complement strand
ATCTGACGTTTCTAGCTCTCCATCTCACCCCAAGCCAGTAGCCAACTTTTCCTTGCAAGATTTCTGCATCCAGGGGTAGAAGGTGCTAAAAGCTTTCGCGAAAACCTGTTCGTTGGCCCTCAAAGTGTCGATGACTCCAGTTAAAAGTTCTGGTTTGGATAAGCGTTTACCGAAACGCTCGAACACAAATGCCTGACCTTCGTAACTTCCATATTGCCGCAACCAATCTGAACTGACCATCCGTTTGAAACGGTTGAATAGGTCTGCGGGTAGGTGCACACCTTGCGTATATATCGCTTCATAAGCACGTTCAGCGACCAATTCGATCGAGTCACTTTCGAACTGGTGCCAACGGGTGGCTAATAAGTAATCGCAATAAATGTCAAAGATGACAGAGGCGTATTTGCCATGCTTGGTCCTTAAAATGGCCCAAGCACCTCTGATATCAGGATGGTTATCGGTTGAATGATCGATGTGCCGATGCAAGGCTACGCCGTCTTGTAGTTTTAGCGGAAGCTCTAAAGACTCACGCTTGCGCAAATAATCTGCACTCAGGTTGCCCACGATGAGTTCAGGATCTGAGCCGCTAAGATGCGTGTGAGCGAGATGATTCATTGCTTGATGAAAGGTATAGTAACTGCATATTTCTGCGGACGCTTCTCGTCTGGCCAATTAGGAAGTACGCGAAGAACATGTGCACCAGGTGCTAAATAGCTTACGTCTAAGGTCGTCAAAAGTTGGGTTTCTTTATTTACCGCATTCTCAACTATTATTCCCGTAGGAAAATCTACTTGTGTTGCGTCAATTACGCATTTATATGCTTGAGTGACACATACTAAAAAATTCGTGTAACGCGCATATCTTTCTTTGTCCTCGACTGCCACATAGATTAACTTGTCAAATGACTTAGACTCTTCTTCGCAGACCTTATCCAAAATTTTATAATACTTCCCGCCAAGAGGAAGTTGAAGCTGCATAAGGTCCCCACTGATGATCTTGGAGTCTATCATGGGGCCAGACATGACTACTCCATCGTGCGTATCCGCATAGTAATTCACTTGACCGAAGGCGTAGTTATCCTGCTTAGGAAGTAGATCAGAGAAGCTTGAATTATTGAACTGAAACACGACAAGTAGAATAATACCATAGGGAATTATGGCTAATATCCCATAGCGACCAACTCTATTATCTACAAAATTATAGTACAGTGGACGATAAATCCTAGCCAAGGTCAACCAGCCGAGTACCCGATAGATGGGATAATAAAATTTAGAAAATGTTTTGCTTTGTTTTAGTAAAGAACCCGAGAAGAAATCGATCATATAGACGACCACTATGGTACTAAATATAAATATTAATGAAAAAGCGAAAAACAACACAACTCCAAATGCAT
This sequence comes from uncultured Saprospiraceae bacterium, assembly GCA_937923485.1. GTDB lineage: Bacteria > Bacteroidota > Bacteroidia > Chitinophagales > Saprospiraceae > CALDTK01. The sequence continues at coordinate 4,766 of CALDUE010000039.1, read as the reverse complement.
CATCTATCTCTTCATAAAATTGCTGAAGGATTAAGGTGATCAGGTTCATTAAGAACATGAACGTGAGTATGAGCAGAGCAGCTCCTATCAGGGCGAAAACAGTGAGGAAGGTCAATCCAAACACAATTGAACAGACGTTCTCAAGCCGCCCGATGTAGGTATCAAATGAAGGAACTCGCCTTTCCAAAAACCCTTTAAATTTTGGCGCCAGCTTCAGCTGAGTCATGTCTATCTCACCACTAACCGAACGGAGTCCGATCGCACTGATCCAAAGTGCGCGCAATACGACCCCAAAGATCAAGGAAGAAAAGAGCACTAACCAAGCACTTGGTAGAAACACGTTGGCCCCAAGAGCAAAGACTTCTGCGGTATTGTTGGTCCCAGCGTAGTTGTAGAGAACTTCCAACCATTTGTCGAGCGGTTCTTTGGCTTGTGCAAGTAAGAGGATGACAAAGCCGCTTAGAAGTAACTCCATTTGCCAGGTCTCACGTTCTGCCCTGTCTAGCCACGAGGACCACGATTCCTGTTGATTTTCAGGCGTGGATGGTGGATTTGAATTACCAAATAACATAGTCCATAGATAGTGTACCTCTAGCTTTCTAAGAAGGCTTACTTTCGCGCGGCTTTCGCTAAAACACTAAACGTGGTCTGCTGCCATAATCTAGGTTTTGGCGCAAGCCCAAAAACGAATACTCATGGCGCTACAGTGTGGCATTGTCGGACTCCCGAACGTAGGAAAATCAACGCTTTTCAACGCATTAACGGCTGGAAAAGCTCTAGCTGCGAACTATCCTTTTGCAACAAAAGACCCGAATGTTGGGGTCATAACAGTACCAGATAAGCGCTTAGACAAGCTCACCGAGTTCGTCCAGCCGAAGTCAGTTGTACCCACTGTAATCGAGATTGTAGACATCGCTGGCTTGATCAAAGGGGCGAGTAAAGGTGAAGGGTTGGGCAACCAGTTCTTGGCTAACATCCGTGAGACCAATGCGATTTGTCACGTCGTTCGTTGTTTCGACAACGATCAGGTTATCCACGTGGATGGATCTGTAGACCCTGTGCGCGACAAAGACATCATCGATACGGAGTTGATTTTTAAAGACCTTGAGACGCTAGACAAGCGACTTGAGAAGATAAATAAAGCTGCCAAAACCGGTAATAAAGACGCTGTGGCGACCGCAGAGCTCGGCAAGCGGCTCAAAGCGCACATGGAGGATGCCAAGCCGGCGCGTTCATTTGCTCAAGACGAGAAGGAAGAGGCATTTGTTAAGGACCTAATGCTCCTCACAAGTAAGCCTATCTTGTACGTCTGCAATGTGGACGAGAACAGCGTAAAAAATGGCAACAAGTATACCGAGGCGTTCAAAGCTGCTGTAGCAGATGAGAAAGCGGAGGTCATTCTTGTTTGCGCAAATATCGAAGCTGAAATTATCCAACTCGACGACCCTGAAGAGAAAGAGATGTTCCTCGAGGAGATGGGACTCACCGAACCAGGTGTAAATCGCCTCATTTTCGCTTGCTACACCCTACTCGACCTCATTACCTATTTCACTGCTGGTGAGAAGGAAGTGCGCGCGTGGACGATCGTTCGTGGCACAAAAGCTCCAGGCGCAGCAGGTGTCATTCACACAGATTTTGAACGAGGTTTCATCCGTGCGGAGGTCATCGGCTACGATGACTACGAGACTTATAAGTCGGAAGCAGCGGTCAAAGAAGCAGGTAAATTCAAAGTACAAGGCAAGGACTACACGGTTGCTGATGGCGATGTGATGCACTTTTTGTTTAATGTGTAAGCACACAACCTACCATGCTCATAGCTATCCACAAGCCTTTTGGAGTACTCTCCCAATTTACTCCCGAAGCAGAAGGACAACGCACCTTGGCCGAGTTCGACCTGCCGAAGAAGGTTTACCCTGTCGGAAGACTTGATCGAGACAGTGAAGGGCTTTTGCTGCTGACTGACGAGAAACGCAAGGTCGACCAAATACTCAATCCTCGTCACAAGATTGAAAAGCGCTATTACGCTCAGGTAGAAGGAGACCCTACACCTGAGCAATTGAAGAAGTTGCGTAAAGGGGTTACTATTCGCATCAATAAGCGTGACCATAAGACCGCTCCAGCAGAAGTTAAGCTACTCGTCGACATCCCTGAGTTCGAGGCGCGCGTTCCTCCGATTCGCGTACGTAAAACCGTCCCAGATGCTTGGATCGAATTAGTTATCACAGAAGGGAAGAATCGCCAAGTGAGACGAATGTGTGCAGCTGTTGGACTTCCTGTATTGCGTCTCATTAGAAGACAAATCGACACTTACAAACTCGGTGAGTTGAAGCAAGGCGAATGGAGGGTTTTGTCGAAGTAGTATGGAGAAGGAGCCAGTCGAAAATGACCGATTTGACTAAGATTGGAACAGTATCTACAATTACTTTCCTAACCTCTTAGGCTCACTAATAAAAAGCAAATTACGATTGCTCTTTTTTAGGCATAATTTCTCAATATGCCGAAAAAAGGGCATCATTCTCATTAGAATGATGCCCTTTTATAGATTTTCAGCAAGGTAGGTCTCGGCCGCAGTTTTGGCGAAAGCCGAAAAGACTACTTATGCACCAACATAAGCAACTTCCTTCACTGCCTTGATAATCTTCGTGGCATTCGGAAGGTACTCCTCAACAAAGGTTGGAGCGTATGGCAAATTGGTATCAGCAGCGTTGACGCGCGTAACTGGCGCATCGAGGTAATCGAACGCATACTTCTGAACTTCGTACGCGACCTCTGCACTGATACCAGCAAATGGCCAGCTCTCATCGATCACTACCAGACGGTTGGTCTTTTTGACAGACTCTACGATCGTGTGGTGGTCCAAAGGTCGGATGGTACGTAGATCGATAACCTCGCAGCTAATGCCTTCAGCTTCGAGCTTTTCAGCGGCCTCCATGGTTGGAAGCATCATCTTATTAAAGCTAACTAGGGTAACGTCAGTTCCTTCTTTACGGATGGCTGCTTTGCCGATTGGAACGAGGTATTCTCCCTCGGGTACTTCGTCTTCGTAGCCGTAGAGCAACTCAGATTCCATTACACAAACAGGATCATTGTCACGAATAGCGCTTTTGAGCAAGCCTTTCGCATCTGCCGGATGCGTACAGCTGATCACTTTGAGGCCTGGAGTATTGGCCATCCAAGATTCAAACATCTGTGAGTGCTGCTGAGCAAGTTGTCCAGCAGAACCGCTAGGGCCGCGAAACACAATCGGGCAGCCATACTGACCACCAGATTGACTCAGCGTCTTTGCAGCATTGTTAACGATCTGATCGAAAGCAAGCACAGCGAAGTTCCAAGTCATGAACTCCACGATGGGACGAAGGCCATTCATTGCTGCTCCAACGCCGATACCAGCAAAACCGAGCTCAGCAATAGGCGTGTCGATTACGCGCTTTGGACCGAATTCGTCGAGCATTCCTTTACTTACCTTATAGGCTCCGTTGTATTGAGCAACTTCTTCTCCCATTAGGAAAACGGATTCATCGCGGCGCATTTCTTCAATCATTGCTTCACGAAGAGCGTCACGGAGGGCAAGTTTACGAGCCATAGTAGAGGGTATTTCAGCTGTTTTAAGACGGTGCGAATGTAGTACCCAATCTGCAAACCAAGGGTCCTACTTTGAACAGGAATCGGCTTTAAAACCTTATTAAGTCTATGAATTCTACACGTAAGCATACTAAAGCTTCCTAGGTACAGTTCTTGTAAATACCAACTAGCGTAAATACGTTAACAGTCTATCTCTAGTCTTTTACGTACATTTACTTCCACGTTCCTAGAACAACTCTGATGAAAAAGCAATCTCGTAACTTCTTCTACGCCCTCGTACTTATCGCTGGCGTTCTTGCCACAACTGCATGCAATCGCGGTTATGGTTGTCCAACTGACTTTTCTCTAGAAGTTCAACAACCAAATGCCCTAGATTAGGGTTCTCTGTCTCCTATGGCAGAATACAAAATTTTGACTTCAATTCAGGGTGTTGATCAAGCGATCAAGGCCTCTTTTGAGCGTCCAGTAGTACTCTTCAAGCACTCTACGTCGTGCCCGATCAGTAGCATGGCCAAATCCAGAGTTGATCGAGCCTTTCAAAGCAAAGCGCTTCCCTTCGACTATTACCATCTCGATCTTCTCAGGCATCGTCAGGTGTCGGCCTACATTGCGGAAACACTAGGCGTGAGGCATGAGTCTCCGCAAGCGATCGTCGTATCGAACGGCAAGGCTATTTACCACTCCTCCCACCTTGACATCGACCCAGCTGCGATGGCTGGTCTCAGCGCCTAGTTAGTGGATGGCCACCGCGTTTTTGAGACGCAAGACGGATCACGGTCTCTGTTCAGTGAGCGTTTTGGCGTAAGCTACCACAGCAAATACGGGGCTTGGCAAGAAACCCAACACGTATTTGTGGAAGCTGGCCTTCGGTATCAGTCGATCGATAAAGAGAGCATTAGCGTGCTTGACATCGGATTTGGAACAGGGTTAAATTGTGTCGCAAGCCTGTTTTTCGCTTTTCAGCAAAACATGTCCCTCGATTACGTCGGTCTCGAAGCTTTCCCTGTACCCGACGATACCATAGCTGAACTCAACTACCCTAGCCTATTGGATTGGGATGAAGAGCACACGAGGCTATTTCATGAAATGCATGGCCTAGACTGGGATGGTAAAACCCACATGCTGACTACCTCTAAGGCATCTACAAGACTTAACGTTACCAAACGTAAACAGCGTTTTGAAGA
>CALDUE010000038.1 GCA_937923485.1 uncultured Saprospiraceae bacterium | reverse complement strand
TCCCACTTGCCGTCGGCTGCGAGTTGTGCTTGCTGACCCCAGGTTCCAGGATCCTTGGTCTTGTAGGTGCCGCCTTTAGCGACGAGAATTTCCTTCACGCTTTCAACGCTTGCGTCTGCAAGCTGCTGGAAAGTTGTGATACCATTGCCTTGGAGCAACTCGTTGATTTTCGGTCCGATACCTTCAACCTTTGAAAGGTCATCAGGCTCGCCTGTTGCAACGGGTGCAGGAGCTGCTTCAACAACTGGCTCAGGAGCTGGAGTTGGTTCAGGAGCAGGAGCTGCAACAGCAACAACTTCTTCAACAACTGGTGCTGGCTCAGGAGCTGGCGCCGGCTTTGGAGCTGGTTGCGGCTTTGGCTTGGCACCTGCGAGACCGGTTGAAACAGGCTTACCCGTTTCTTCTGCGATCTCTTCAGAGACCTTAGCCTTACGGCGTCCGATCTTTCCGTCGCGTTTGTCCTGGTTGTACTTGACACCGTACTTGTCCAACTTAACGGTGAGGAAACGCATGATGCGCTCGTCACGGCGTAGAGCTAGCTCAAGTTCGTCGACGACGGTACCTGGACTTTGAAATTCAACACAGTAGTAAACACCGGTTGTGCGCTTGTTAATTGCGTAAGCTAGAGAGCGGAGACCGATGCTATCAACATTGACAATGTTCCCACCCTTCTCGGTGAGCATGTCTTGATAGGTCTTCGCTGTCGCTTTCGATTCATCGCCGGACAGCACCGGATCGACGATGATCGTGACTTCATATTGAGTCATGAAAAAGAGGTTTTTTGAGCGTTCTTAATAAAAAGACGCGCTACTTGTGAATCGCTTCCTTTGAAGCGGCCGCAAATGTAGGGAAATTTGTTGAACTCCGTTCGAGCAAATTTGGTTCGAATGGCTTGAGTTGCACGTCGTGCTGTGTCAAGCTGGTTCTGGGTTCATCAAATGGACTTGTGCTTCGCACTTCTTCCATTGTTTCGAGGTTCGGCACTCTTTGTTCGCGCTGCTCACAAAGAGTGGTTCTAGGTTCGGCAGGTGGGACAGGCGCACCTTGAACCAACTACCTATTCGCCTTATTAATGGCCTGATCAGTCAGAGTCAGGTGGGTGATAATATGGCGTTGCATTCTACCACCTTCATTTGCTGCGTTATCTTGCTTATATCGATTTACAAAGTCACATAATTTCACGAAGTCTAACTTGGTTTGTTGAGGCTGCATCACAATCATAATGTGTTGAGGACCGTTGGCGATGAGGCTCTTGAATGTGGTAGCAGCCTCGCTAAAATTGTATGCCTTATGATTGATTAGCATTCCGTTTTCATCACTCGAGAGTATCACTGCTGGAGCATTCATAAATGCTCCTGACTTTTCAAAATCAAGTAGGAATTTTATACTATCGTAGACTGCTGACGGATTAGGTGGAGGCGGCGGAAGTCCTGGAGGACCTGGTCTCGACTTTACCACTTGGCCTAGGCTAGATTGAGCGGTTCCAGATTTCAAGCATTGTTGTAACATATATTGACTGGGGAAGTAAGCAGATTCAGATGTATAGTTATTGAGGAAAGTCTTCGGTATTTGAGGCATGTATATCATCGCCTGCGGCGCAGCGTCCTCAGCGTTTTGAAAGACTACCCCCAAGCCGACTGACCTTAGCTCATTAAGGATTGAATCCAGGATGAGAACAGGTGCTTCGTCAGCGATGCTTAGTTGGACAAGGTTTTGAAATGGCTTGGCCGACTTGCCTTCAAGCATTTGGCATAGTTTACCTCCCAATCCAGCGCTTGAACCTCCGGCCGACTTGCCAGCTACAGCATAAAGACCATCGGCATACTCCAGTTTAAAAAGAACTCGGTCTTTAACCTTTATAAAAGCTCGACTATCATCTAAAATCGGCAAGCGATCTTCATCCGTTGAAGGAGATTGACAACTTGATTGAAACGTCCCGAAGAAGAGTGTGAAGAGAATACCGTAGGCTAATAAGCAATGAAGTCTACCAACAGCTAAGTAATATGCAGATAATCCCATCTCGTAAAAGTAAACGAGCTGGGTATTAATTACTCGCTAAGGTGAAAATAGTGGTACAGGATTCAGCATGTCAGCTTGTACTTCGCATTTCACTGAAATTGGTTCAAGGTGCTGCGGGTGGGACGGGCGCACCTTGAACTATGATCTTGAAAACATAAAATAATCTCGAAGAATGTTGATAGGGAAGTGCTTGTAAGGCTCTACTGTACAACTAACTGCTGTTGAGCCACAAATCTGTCTTGACTAGTAAACAAGGCGCAGGTGTAAATCCCTTTGGTCAGATCCTCTGGCAATTCTATTCGCAGGTCGCTAGTGATTTCAATCCTCTTTGACTTGCCACTTGTGTCGTAAAGTTTGGCATAGGCATAGGCACCTCGTTTTCCTTCCAACCTTATCGAAGATCCTGCGATAGCAGGATTAGGGTAAAGCAAAACTTGCGGTGAAATCTCCTTTAATTCAATGGCGCTGCTAGTACCTACAACTTCGCCACCATCGCTAGGCAGACGATTAAGAATAAGCTCACCCTGACCTATAAAGCTGTTGTCAGGATTTTGAATACTTGCGATGTAGACACCATCATACCCATCAATTGTAGCTACAGAGTGACCAAATCGGACCTCCTCATTTTGCCAATCTCTACGCCAACGGACATTCAGATTTGTATCACAATGCGCTACGTAAGTGTGATTCTCTTGCATCACATTGCTTACTAAGTAGATACCATCTGAACCATCACTGGCAATTGCATTTCGACCTAAGCCGGCGGCTAGCCAATCGAAGCACGTACTCGGCTGCCACGTAAAGGTATCAATGTTAACAGCTGCTCGCGCTAAAAAGCCTCTAGTTGGCGACCACTTCTCAACAATCGTAGCGGTGTAAGGAAGGTCACCAATCGTGCCTACGCTAGCATTTGCCTGGTAATAGACTCCATTTATTTCTACTGCCGCTCCGTCTGTACATTCAGCTCCAGTATGAAAAAATTCATCATTATTTTCTGGAGTATCCGTGGAACCAGAGTCGTTACTTATACTTAAGTATTGGTTTCCAGTACCCAACAACTGTTCATCCAATAGTGTCATACCACCGTTACCCTTAGAAATGATAGTACCTGTAGACGGAGAATGATGGAGTGATCTATACTCTGCCAATAAAGGCTTAACTTCATGAACGATTTGGGTGTCTATTGTACCTTCAATCGAAATACCAGTAACAAAGATTCGTGCAGAATCTCGAGTAAAATCTGCCGATGGATTCACGTGATAGAATAGGTCATCTATTATCACACCCGAAGATCGAAACAAAGCACGTACTGCAAAGGGTGGTCGAACAGCAAAATGATTACTCACTTTTGAGTCAATTAACTCTAAGTTATAATTAAACTCCATAACGTTTGGGACTAGAGTATCATTAATCTCTATAGTATTGCCAATTATAAAGGAAGTATCTCTAACATTGACATCTAGTGCCCTATACACAGGAAGATTGTTATGATATGTAAATCCCCTTGCCAAGACTTCTCCATCCTTATCCAATTTTGTAATTGCACCAGATCTCTCAAGGTAAAAATCAGGGATATTAATTGAATCATTATCGTTTGTTGAGGTAACAAGTAAATGCTCTCCCATTGAATACATCGCAACATATCCTCCATGGAGACGATCTCCAACCACATGTTCCCAAAGATTTAATGGCTGCTGAGCGGACAGATTCGACAATGCGCAAAGCATAATAGAAATTAATGCGGTACTTCTCATTCTGCTTCTTTAAAATTGGTGCTCCGTAATATGCGGAGCACCAAAAATTATGATTAAAAGTCCCTTTAGAAAACCTACGGAATCCTGACCATTTCAGGTAAAACAGCTCCTTCAAATAAATCTCTAGCGTAGACCCAAACGGTTGTATAAGAGCGGAAACTTT
>CALDUE010000037.1 GCA_937923485.1 uncultured Saprospiraceae bacterium | reverse complement strand
AGCCTGTCAAAAGCGCGAATATCGACAAAAATTGTTCTTAAACGACTTTAGTAAGAACTTTAACAGACAAAAAACGGGGGCAGACACTACACAAGGTTTGCATTGAGCAGAAGAACCCTGTCGGCAAAACTTGTAATGTCTACCCCCCTCTTAAAACAGGTCCTGATTAGTATCCAAGTCTCTGAGTAATCGCCCCAAAACTTGCTGAAATCTCAGAGATTGGTACTGGGAACAGGAAGAACTCAGGAGCAACTGTTTATCCTAATTCAGCGCTCACAGTATTCGTTCGTACTAGATAGAAGAATCGTTGACCTTCAAATGCAAGTTCTGGTCGTCTTTCATCCTGAATTGCCTGTCTGCTAGCATTGACCGTTGTAAGCGTTGCTAGGTCCAATATTGGAACACCTGCTCTCATACGAATTGGATCCACTAGACCGAGAACTGTAGCGGCATCAGAGCCATTTTCATTAAGTACCTCTGCGTACATTAGTATCACATCAGCGAGGCTGAAGCTCTATCCAATCTTGATCATCACTTTCAGCCACAGAATACTTTGGAGAATTCAGGCCAGCTGAATCGAGTACTGTTGCTTTTCGCAAATCGCCAGGGCTTGCATCGAAGGCTGCTACTAGAGATTGGTTTACAGGGTTGAATGCCTTCGTCTCTGTACCGCTAAACCACGTCCAGAACTCAGAAAAACCGGACTCATCAACCATTGAGCTTGACCTTCTAGCTGCAAAAATGATCTCTGAGTTCAACTCATTTGCCGCCCCAAATACTTCAGCGTATGTAGGTCTGAACGCTACGCCCGCAACAGGTGCTGCGTTATAACCGCTGCGAGTGGTGCTTCAGCATTGGCAAAATCACTTTGTTGTAGGCACACTTTACCAAGGAGAGCTTGAGCTGAAATTGGAGAAGCTCGGCTAGTCGCAAGTCCTGAATTAACAAGAATTGAAGTTGCCTCCTCCAGATCAGGAATAATCACAGTGTTGTACACTTCACTAGCAGGTCGTCTAATCAGGATAGACTCATCGATAGAGCTTGGAGCAGAACTAATGTTAACTGAAACGTCCCCAAAGGTTTTAACGAGTTTGGAGTAAGACAAGGCTCTTAAAAATCTAGCCTCACCTAGTTCCATTTCATCGGTAGAGTTCTCAAGTACGACTTTCGTCAAAACCACTAACGCGATGCAAAGTTATGCGCACGGAATAGTGAGTGGCAGTGGTAAGTAAACGGGGTCTTCCGAATCAGGTATCGCTACAGCCCGGAAAAGCGTCTCGTAATTCTGGGGGCTGATAATCGCTCTAAAAAAGCATAAATCTCACGTATCAAATTTATCGTGATAGGCTACGCAATGTGTCACTGGGATTGAATTCTTCCCTTTATCACGCCCTTCCAACCACCAGCTTTTCATTTGTTCAGGATCAAAAATGAACGTCTTATTCGACAGAATTCGCGGAGTGTAGTAGAAATGGATATCTACATTTCGGCTAGTGGCCTCTAATTGTCCTATGGTAAGATCATCTATACTGATTTGGTTTAGCATAAAATTAAAGGTCTTCGTGAGTACGTGAAAGACATTGGCAGAAGGAGCGTTTGCCTTTACTTTCTTCACTGGACGTAAGGCAACTACATCAATCCAACATGCATTTTCATTGATCGCTTTCTGTATTGGGATCACCACACCAAAACCTCCGTCGCCGTACTCGATTCCGTTTTTGACCATGAGACTCATGAAAGGAAGGACATTTGAAGATGCCCACATCCAATCACAAAACTCATCGTAATCGTAATCATTGGATGATTTGTACTCTAATTGCTCGTTTGTCAAATTAGAAACCGTGACAATTACTTGTTTGCCAGTATCCTTAATTCTTTGAAAGTCTTCTTTAAGAAAATATTTTTTGATAAGAAGGCGCAAGTTCGTACTGTCTCCAAAAGATTTCTGCTTCTGCAAAAACATTTTTAGCACTCCCAAGTGGTTTATTCTGGTACTAAAATCACCAGGACCGTGTTTGACGACATTAAAAGGACATATCTTGAAGATATCCTTTTGAGTAACTGTCGTGAAAACTTCCTTCGCTTTGTCTAATCGACCTGCAGCAAGTAAGGGGGCTAGCAAGCTTCCAGTGGAGGTACCTATGAACAGATCGTAGTCTCTCCCGCAATCTGTCAAAAGATATTCTGAGAGACCACCTGCAAAGGCTCCTTTGCTCCCTCCACCGGATACTACTAAGGCTTTCTTCAATTCAAGCATTACCTAAAGGTAGACCCTATACTGATTCGAAGTATCGCAGACTCTTCATCTGAGAATCCAGCAGACAAAGTGATCGCAAAACTTTCCGTTAAAGGAACTAAGTACGCGCCAACACCGTAACCAACGTGCCACGTATCGGTAGTATCCAAATCTGAAAAGGCTCTACCCGTATCAAAGAATCCTTTTACGCCAAACTTCATTGGGAGAAAGGTAGTCTTAAACTCACTAAGCTGGAACCTTAACTCAGAATTGAAGTAAGCCGTATGAGCTCCAGTAAACCTATTGTTGTCAAAGCCTCTCAGGTTATTCCCGTTCTGACCGAGAAATTTAAGCTTGTAGAAAGGAATGTTTTCCGATCCGTAAGAAGTTGAACCTCCAACTTTCAAGGCGAGTGTCATCGGATTTTTAGCTCGTGTACTAAGGTATTGCTCAATAAATCCAGTTGCAATACCATAATTCTCACTGCCAGAACCTTCAAACTCATTGGCATTCATTACAATACCATTATTGAAATCAGCATAGAAACGCACACCCTTCTCAGGTAAGTTCGCTCTATCTCTAAAGTCAATATCGACTGCCGCTTGGAGTTCAACTAGGTCGAGATCTCCAAGTCCGAAAACGCCATCCAAAAGTGGGCTATTATTAGGTTCTCCAAAGATCCTCCCCGCCTCACGTATGGTCTCATTACTCTCGTAGTCTGCTTTGAAGGAGACATAACTTTTCTGCCAAAAATCTCTAATCACACCTACACCAACACCATTCGTATTATAGTTAACTAGGTAAAAGTCATCATCGTCAAGGGCGTCGTCATTAGTCGATCCATTTCCAAATCCGAAGAAATTATTGAGTGTGTTCTGGTTGGCATAAATACCATCCAAGGTTATATCCCATTTCCCTAAGACGTGGTGGAATCTGCCATTGTACTTAAGTACATTGATATTTTCCGTAGTAAAGAAACCAGAAATAGTGTGCTTAGTGCCGTAGTCTTCTTTTACAGGATTGTAAGTTTTGAAAGAAACTCCTAGTAATAAACCTAGACCTTGTTGGCTGTTGTAGGTGATCGCTCCTAAAGGCAAGTAACGATTGAAACCAAATCGATAGCGATCGTAGTCGTAAAGTGACTTATTCCACGTATCGATCCTTTTACCTTCTTTACCTAACTGGATATCTGAGGATTTTGATTTCTCATATATCAAGGTCTTCCTACCTCCTCGCTTAACAACGGAGTTATCAATGATATCGTCAGGATCACCACCGCCGATAACTCTAACTTTTATGGATTTATCAGATTCACCATTTATCATGAAATCATCCTTGCCTCCTAATCCGTACAGTCTAATTTCTGCAGTTTCCTTTGGAAGGAAAAGTCGCTCGTAAAGTTTCTTTTTCTTCTTATCAAACATCATGACTCGTACAGAGCCATCTGCATTACGCGTTACCTCAAAGATTTCTTTCTTGTTGGTACCTACAACTTCTGCTCCTTTGTACATCAACTGCTCGAAGTATTGATCGGCATATTCTTTCAAGTCACCTCTACGCTGCTTAAGTTTCGCCGCAATTTCTTTACCTGAAACTTCATAGACTTCGGCAGGCATAGTTTTAATTCCTTTCTCTATTACTTCGTCAGTAATTCGAGTTTGGATATACTCAGCCGCTTCTTGCCAATCTTCTCTACTTAATTCGTTAAGCAAAAGCCTATCGGCAGGTTGTGAGGTAAACGTCAGACTACGAATATCATTGATGGTGTATCCAAAGTTCTCGCCTTGCTCGAGGCCCCACTTTCTGTCTACGAGGTAGGTAATGAACCCATCCCATCGGGAGAATACGTAATCTCTGTCTCTTGGAATTGGTCGATACAAAGTACCCTCGTCTGTTTCAAAGCCTGCCCATTTCCAGTTGTCTTCGTGCTTACCCCAATCGCCAATGAGGATATCAAACATTCTCGCTTTCGCATATTCTTTGCTGTCAACATGAGAGGAATTATCTCTATACAGATCTCGGAACATTTTACGACTCTGTAAAATGTTATCAGCGCCAGCGAAAGGTACTTTTACATCCTTTACATTCTTAGGTTTTTCCTCTAGCATACCTAAGAGATTACCATACTTAGGCTTAAATCCTCCTAGTTCATCAGAAGGAGGCATGATATAAAGCTTTGGTCTAGCGTGAAGAATTTCGGTAGCGTCCAACATTGATCCTACGACCATCGCCCCGTAAGGCTGTTGTAAAGAAGTAACGTCTTGAAGTGTACGAGAAACTACTGTATTCTGTAGTTCGAAAGGTAAGAGCTGTGAAGGATCCTTATCAACTGATCTAAAGACGTATTCCTTACCATCGCCACCTTTAATCTTAAGCGAAGTAGTCTGGTGACCTCCCCCTTTTTCATAGACCGTCAATCCACCAAACTGTTCCTCTAAGTTGAGATAAGGTACTTTTACAGGAGTATCCCAAGTCTTTCTGTAGTGTTCGCCCAACAGGAAATGAGTAAACCCTCCTACATTGTAATCGCCAGCTATTACAGTAGCCTCAGCTGGCCAAGTAGATGATTCGGTAACAACTTTGATTTCTTCTTTGCAAGGAATATACAGTCCATTAGAAGGAACCCCTGCTATTTCCGGCTCGCAGCTTGAAGCGATCAGTGTACCTTCATTCCCTTTGCTGAAACCACTGGCCTCATTATATTCTTGAGTTACATAACTGATTTTCCCAGAAGGTTCGTAAATCAATTCTACAAGTCCAGCTGTCGCTTCTGCGTAAACGGTTTGATCCTTCTCTGTGGCAACATACCGTGCCTTGGTAGGAGAACCACTGTTGACCACATAGGTGTCTTCACTTAAGTGTAAGATTTGCAGGTTGTGCTCGTGTCCAGAAGCATATATCACAGAACCTTTCCGAAGAATAATATTCTCTATAGTCCCTCTGATAAATTCAAACTTCTTATTCGAAATATGTTTGCTCGAACCGATGTTCTGGTTATATCCAACAATAAAACTCCCGATAATTGGTGGAGAGAGGTAACTTTTTGCCGGATAGTTACCATTGTACTGTCCCAAGGATTCAAGTGGAAAGTGACCAGCAACCAAGATGTTTTTGCCTTCGCTATCCTCTACAACATTTTCAAGTTCGATAAGAAAATCACGTTCCGTGCTGAACTTACACTCAGCGGTAGCAGCAGTTGGTTTTGCATAAGGGTGATTAAACCACTGACTACTGATGGCCACAACAACTAAGTTCTCATTGATCACAATTAAATCTGGACCAGGGCAGCCTTTCTTTATGGCCCATTTTACATTGTTATAATTTAGAGACTTGATAAATTTCTCAAGGGCCTTAACGCTCTCGAGACCTTTTTTTCCGGAAGCTCTCCAATCTCTATCCCCAGGCAGGATAATGACTCGGCCATTTTCCAACTCACTGAGTGGCTTCAGAAGTTTAATGATTTGAGCATGGCTTTGCTCTAGTTCCTCTTTCGATTCATCACCCTTAAGTAGGTCACCATTAAGCAGTATTACAAACTCTTCCTCGGAAGGCAAAAGCTTGGGCAGATCAGAAAAGAAATTCGAATTGGCTTTAATGTCAGCAGTGTTGCCTAGCAGAAAGACCCGCTCTCTATCATCCTGTCCTAGCGCCAAAGATGCGCAACAGAACACCAATAAAATTGGAAGAAGAACTTTAAAATGTAGTTGAAGACTCATAATGAAATTTTGACTGATGGTTTTAGCGAAAGCTTAGGGCAGCAATGATTAAGTAGCAGAAGGACTATCATTGCAACGCGCTGCCAATCAAGTGATTGATCTAATCATAGAGACCAAATTTTACCAGCAGAACGCAGGGCTTCAATGTACGGCAACTGTAGAAAAATTACAGCCTAAACTGAAGACTTTTCCGCGATTCAGTACAAATTTTAAGACTAATTGAGGGCTTTGCATGTCTCAAGGCATTCAGACTTATGAATGACGCTTAGCCAGAGCTCTGACCAGATAGAATTAAACTTTGTAGTAGAACATTTACGGATCAAAATAGCCAACGGTGAACCTCATCAGGTCGATATATATTTCGCTGAATATCTGCTAAGATTGCTACTGCCGAGTCATCCCATGAGGTTTCAATGCTCATAATCAACCCTTACTCTTTTGGCACTAGCAATAGTCTTAAAGAACATTGGAAGTGTAGCTTGAATGAAATAG
Source organism: uncultured Saprospiraceae bacterium (assembly GCA_937923485.1). Classification (GTDB taxonomy): domain Bacteria; phylum Bacteroidota; class Bacteroidia; order Chitinophagales; family Saprospiraceae; genus CALDTK01. The sequence continues at coordinate 8,008 of CALDUE010000037.1, read as the reverse complement.
ATTTCAAAACCTCCATAATGAAGTAATAAATTTTATTAAGCCTACCTCACAAAAATATTTAAACTTATTCCTAAATAACTTGAAACAAAATATTAACAAAAAGCCAATGTCTTGCAAGAATATAACATTTCCTACGTACCGAATTTTATCAAATAACTTACCTACATCATACTCATCATAGCTAGCTCCAATACCAAACCTGAAATTCTGGACCTTCAGAGTATAAGTCTAATCCTGCGTGTAGTAACGTACGGCCATAAGCGGTCGCGCCAGCTTCGACAGTGTTATTGCCAATTCCATTAAAGCGATATCGAGGTGCTTCCTCACATCTGAAGGATACGTTGTAACTATTTTTCTGCTCAGCTACGGTGTAGTTTTCATGGGTGAAGTTGATATCTCTATAACCCTCTCCACCGAATGAAACACTGAATTGATAATTGTAGTAAGCCTTTGGATAGCTGATTGCTGTAAAAAACACTCCACTACCATTGAGATTATTTGTGAACCCCGACAAAGACATTGAACCTGTCATTGCACCCGCTCTGGTTGAATTGAATACCACGGCTCCAAGTCCAATAGAAGAGCCAGTAATTATGGATACACTTGACGAAGGAAAAGGTGAAAACCTTTCACTCTTTCCATTGCCTGGTTTCTCCAACCAGACCTTATGAAGACCTTTTACGATTGAATTGGGTTTGCATAGCCACTTAAGTCCGTTAGGGATTCCATCGAAAGACTTAGAAGCCACCTCAAAATCACTACTTATAGGCGCTAGTGAGGGTTGAGGAACAGTAACCATACATGAGTCATCAGCTGCACGCACCTTGAAGCTATGTCCCCCTTTAACGTGCGTAGAAAGTTTGCCTGCGGAATGGCTAGGCGTATATATGATTAAAAACGTTAGATCATAATTTTGCGGAGGAACATTGGCCTCAACGCTAAATGGCACAACAATTTTTACGATTCCTTTATAGACCTTCGTTCGACCTAATTTGGTAGCTAGCCACTCCTCTTGTCCATCAGGAAAAATTGGTGCCTCGAATCTAAATCCAGGTGTTGATTCAGGGATAATTTTAGTCCGCAGAGGAGTCCTTGCATTGTCCGACCCTATCCCAATCCATTGTCCAATCGGGATTCCGAACTCCACCACTGCATATGACGAGTGCTTTGCAGTCACTGTGCTTTCCAGTGTCAATACGGTTATCGCTATTGGATTATCCACGGCTTACGCTTGAACGATTTGTGTAAAAACGAAAAGCAGCAGTACTAGGAGACTATAGTTTGCTGTTTGCATCGAGGTTTGTTTTCTGAGAGTAGCACCTTTAAAGAAACCCACGTGAAGCTTGTAAAAGGAGCGTTGGTGTGTTGTTATATTTAATTCGAGACTAGACTAACAGGCCACTAACCTAAGTCATTGCACTGTTTTTATCGTATAAGGTGCTTGACTTTTTTTTCAACTTATTTACCATCCCTTTGTTCGGGGCCAATCTATCAGACTGCACCTTATCTCTATAAGTTCTTGCAACAAGAATAAATCGTATGATTGACGCTTTACAAACATTACAAATCTCTAAATTTCAATACATTACGACAAGGTTGCTTTGCAAAGATATCGCAATAGATATTGAAAATAACTGTACTAGCTTGCTATTCAAACGATGAAACTAATTCACATTATTGGCCCTCTACTCTTCACCTCGTAGCTAAATGCGCATACTATTTGGAAAAGTGAAACAGGAATCTCATCGAAACCATATTAAGGCAATACTAATATGTAAAATATATCGTCATAATAGAAGACTGTAGGTAAACTATCTCTATAACAAGATAAATACGGTTTCTTGCTCGCTAATACGACGTTCAATGGATTTTGACCGATCTGATGTTTCACAGCGATTGTCGAAAAATCCGATTCTAAATGCGCGTACACCTCATTGATATTGTAATTTGAGATGTAGCTTTCGAGACACTTTGGGCGCCTTCAGAATCGTCAAGATTATCGATATTATAGCTTATTAAACCTGGACTGGTATCGATAACGCGCATGGTATTGAAGTCGAAGTTGCTCACGTAGACCAAAGAGTTGTCTCGATTTGAGTTGATCAACCCAGGCTTTCCACCTGTATTCAAGAGCGAAGACTCCCCCGATGCAATTTGAATGATCGACACGGTCCCGTCGTCTCTATTTGTGACAAACAAACGTTGACCATCTTTGGATATTTCGACGCCATCTGGTACTGCACCCGTCGGAGAAGAACCTTCTTCGACCAAGGTCTCTGCAGCAATTTGAATTATTTTCTTTCTTTTCCGACGCAACTACGCAGAGATAAGCCACCCAATGCTTGCTTCATGCCTTTAAAGCTTCCAACAACTTTGTCCGAATTGGTGTCGACCACAGATACATGGTCATCGTTCGAATTTGCAACGTAAAACTTGTCCTCGCTAGAAATGACAAACATCGCATCGAGATTTTGACCTACCCTAATAGACCCGAACTCTACTTCGTTTTACGTAGCTCGCGGTGCTTGTAATTAAACCTTAGTATTGCTTTTGCGCGGATTACCCGAACAAGAAATAAGTCCATCCCACAGTACCACTAGTACACAAAGTATTGCGATTCTGAAACGTACTCCTGACTCGTGGAGAAGAAACCCTAAGGTTGTGAGTCTTAAGAAAGATGAGTGTTCGCCCGTTCGCATTGGTTAAATTTTTAGAACGAACTACGCATAAAAGCGAAGTAAATGACGTACATAAACAATTACTCCTACTACTTAAAGAAGCGCTCTCGAAAAGGCTGTTTGGCAGCTGCTTTCATAACGGCAACTTGACCAGGAGTGAACTTAAAATCCTTTAAATAGCAAGGTTTGTAATAAGACATGTAATTCTCGACTTGTGGTTTGTAGGGTATGCCTGCATCATTTTTTAGATATTGATACTCGCAAGCAACGTAGTTTATGTAGACCTCAAAAATAGGTCCTGGATCTGGCGGAGTATCACAAATCCGATCTCCTAAAACTTTACATTTATCTTTGGAGAAATCATCCTTACCAAATGCGGTTTCTTCAAAGGTGTGATATAGGCCCCAAAAGTGCCCCATTTCATGGGATACGACCTTGATGTCGGTGATATCAAACCTACTCATCACGATATTACTCGTCCTATCTGAAAGGATATAAGAAAAGCCGCCTGTTCTACCGCAACTTACGGTAGTAGGCGATACTACACAAAAATCATCTTTATGATCAAAGATATAGATACTTAGCAGGTCTTTATCATCGTATTTATCTGAAAAAGCATTGTATTTCTCATATAAGTTATCTGAGAGTTCTTCTAGCTTAAGGGTTGAGATGATAATCTCAGTACGTGCTAGATAAAACACAAAGTTTGTCGCTTTAAAAGACTTATTCAGATTATCAATTGCTCTTTGTATGACGATTTCTTTAATTTCTACAGTCTGCGAATCTTCTTGAACTATTGCTACGCGCAATGGAATTCTTTTAATTTCACCCAAGTCCTTGATTTGTTGAATAGAATCGTTTCTAATCTGTAAATGCACCAGTTCAGTGTTCTCTCGTTCATCTCCTGCCAACCCGCAGGTTGTCGTACAACTACTATCGGCCCGTACGAGTACTACCTGACTCCTCAGGTTAATGGAAAACCCAACGGTCATCACAATCAACAATATCAACGCTTTCATAGAAATTTCCTCAATATTTTGCAATCAGCTAAGCCAAAGTACAAAATTTTGTGATTGAAGCGTATTAGTGTGCATCGGAGCCAAACGAAATCCTTTCTTTTAGCACTTTAAAGGTAGGCTAGTCCGCTCGATGTCTTCAGCATAAACTTTCAGACCGCTCCACCATTTAGGGGAATAACCTGACCCGAGATCCATCTTGAGTTATCGCTGACTAGAAATTCGACGACTTTTGCAATGTCGATGGGCGCTGCAAGACGTCCGAAGTTGTTCATTGCTATGCGCTTATCAATCAGCTATTGAAATTCCTCTTCTAAGAAAAGCTCAGTCGTTGTCCGCCCTGGAGATATCGTATTGACAGAAATACCACGTCCGATTTCTTTCGAGGATACGCGTGTCATCTGCTCAACTACAGTCTTGTACACAGAGCACACTGCATATAGCGGGAGCATCATTTTCGTCGTGGAATATGAGAGATTCAAAGTTTAGGATGACTTTATTCATGTGTTTGTTACTTAGGCTGTTGGACGAGAAATGTCGAGTTCAGTTTTGGAAGTAGACCATCGATTGATAAGTTAAATTGGCTGATTGCATTAATTGAACACCGGTAAATTCAACACATTATGGTAGACGCTTTGAGCACAAATCAATATGCAAACCACACCTCTACCCTACCAGCTGCAGCTTGCGCCAAAACATCCATCCCCATTGCATCAACAATGCCAATCCGCGGATAGCCGCCAATGGTCTGGCTATCTACATGCGTAACAATTAACTGCCCATCAGGAAGTAACTGGACGGTTCCAGGTAACACCGGACCACTACGCATCGAGCTGGTAGTTTTGCCGAGCGAAAGCGAAGGACCAACAAGACGGATACCCATGCGGTTACTCTGCGGGCTTATCTGCCAGACTGAATTTTCAAATTCTACGCGACGCTCTTCATCGGCTTCGATCAAGTGAGACTCTGGCGCTTTAAACAGTTTGAGGCGTATTTTTGAATCTTTCTCAAGTAGACAAAAATGCTGCGGCAGCTCAACATAAGCCCTAGCTATTCGCTCACTAAAAAACACTTCTTCTCCACTAAACCTCAGTTCGTCTCCCTCCTTTAATACCGAATGCGAAGGATGCAAATCGCCACCTATGAGCACTGGCGATACTGAATCCCGCCAAGCTGAAGCAACAAGCGACTCTCCAAAAGCTAGGTACGTGCGTAACCCGAATTCTGCTCGCGTACTCGTCAGCTTTGACCCTTTAGAAACACGAATCCTTTCCCACATCGGAATGCGCACACCATTGATTCTAGGTTGAATGTCTGCTCCGGTAATCGCAAGAAGACAAGTCGATTCGAAGAACAAGTCTGGACCTCCCATGGTACATTCTAGAAGTGTCGCACCAGACCTTTTTCCGAGAATTAGATTGGCAAGCGATGCACTTGTATGGTCCGCAAATCCACCTTTCGGCATTCCAAATTGAGCTTGCCCTACCCTACCTGCATCTTGCAAATGACAACTGCCACGAAGTTTTAGCACACGTACATTCATAGCTCATCGACATCTGAAAATTGAACAGTATCGCCAACTTGAAAAATGGATAAACTGTCAGAATCTACATCAAAAACCTCGCGCTTTGTAAAGCCGATAATATGCCAGCCACCCGGACTTTCGTGCGGATAGATCGCTGTTTGGGCTGCCGCAATTGCTATACAATTGGCGGGAACACGTATGCGCGGAACACTGCGACGCGGTACTTGAATCGGCGCTGGTAAAGTTCCTAAAAATGCGAATCCAGGCTGAAAACCTAAGGCGTGCACCGTATATTTTTGTCCAGTATGTAATTTTTTTATTTCTTGAAAACGTAGGCCTGTTTGCTCTGCAACATCTTCTAAATCAGGCCCTGTATAGGAGACCCAAATTTTGTGCAATCGAGTGGGCACTTGGACTTCATTCGCAGCACTGCTTTCCAAAAGCAAATCCCCTACCAAGGCCTGTATTTGCTCATGGTTTGCATTACTAGACAGTACAAGCAACAATTCGCAATAGGAGATGCGCGCTTCGAGAACTTGCGGAAACTTTCGAAGCCGTTCTGCAAGAATTTCTAAACCTATACTTAGTGCCCTATTGGGTTCTTCATCCGACCGATAAAGTATCGCATTGGGGCCGTATGCGTATGCTTTTAATTTCATACGGCAGAAGAAATTAGAATATTATTCTTTATTAGATATTTGCGTACAGCAGTTCCCAGCTGAAGCGCATTTGGAGTGTCACCATGTAAACAAAGACTTTGCACATTTAGCTCGGCACCAGCACCATCGGCCAAGGACACTTTTCCATTGGCCAATTCTTGCGCTTGCGCCAAAACCTCTTCCACGTCTGTTAAGACCCCTTGAGGATTTGATCGACTTACTAATTCTTGAGTGGAAGCGTATCGTCGATCGACAAATCCCTCATGAATCGCATCAATGGACTTTGAGGCTTCTGCTAAAAAATCAGATGCTGCCAAATGCATAATGGACCACTGGTGTTGCTCACAACACTTAATTAGTATTTCCCAAAGATCAGATTTTGAGGAGAGGTCATGGTACAGCGCACCGTGAGGTTTTACATATCGAACGTCGGCATTTACAGCTTTCGCCAAAACAAGAAACCGATCTACTTGCTCTTGCAAAGCCTTTCTAAATTCTTTGGGCGTTTGATACTCCGCTCGTCGACCAAACCCTTCTACATCTGGGTAGCCTACATGAATCCCTACTCGGACCTCAGCGCGGACTGCTAGGGCGAGTGCTTGACGAACGGGCTGGGTGTTCGCGATATACGCACCAGAACAGATGTTAGCGCTCGAAACCACATTCATCAACTCCGCATCGAAGGGAAATCCTTCTCCGAGGTCAGCATTGAGGTCGATGGAGAGTTGCTTCATTAATTCCCCCTAAGTTATTACTTCGCTAGCTAAAAGCCAACCATAAAGATCGCATACTCAGCACCAGTGTGATAAGTAGCACTAGTCCGCCGATAAGGTTGCGCAATGTGCTGTTACTTTGCCCGGCCAATAGCCCCTTATCATTGACCACCCAAAGCAAAAATCCTGCGATCACAGGTAGCAGAATACCATTTGCGACCTGCGCAAGAAAAATGAGGGAAACCGGCTTGATTCCAGTTAGGGCAAAACCAAGTCCGACAAGAAGCACTGCCGCCCAACTCAGGCGAAAACGCAAACTCTTCATGTCACTCGACCAGCCAAATAAGCCCACCATCGCGTAGGCAGAAGCCAAGGGAGCCGTGATCGCACTAGAGAGTCCGGCAGCTAAATACCCGATGCCGAGCACGTAGCGTGCGTATCCTCCGAGTACACCTTGTAGTGGAATAAGTAAATCTTGACTACCTATCGAAGTTTTGTTCCCGAGCTCAGCGAGCACTCCCGCACTTGCTGCGGGAGCGAAAGCTGCAGCAGCCGTGAAGGAGATTGCGAGTGTAATCAAACCACCTAACATGACGGATATATAGGTATCCATTCGAGCTGCAGGAAGTTCATCAGGTGTCACATAATGATCGCGCGCTGCTGAGGCATGCAGGAAGAGGTTGTAAGGGACAACGGTCGTTCCTATCAAGGCGATGAGTGTCAATTCACTCCCTGCTGGCAGACGTAAAGGCAGCATCCCTGAAAGCGCGGCAGACCAGTCAACACCTGATGTAATCGCAGCAAACAAGTAGACCAAACTCAGTAAAGCCACAACAGTAGCAAGTACATTTTTGAGGACATTAAACCTCCCGATAAGCAATAGTCCCGCAGCGAGTAAGCCTAGCAATAGCGTAATAAAGGTCTTGCTCATGCCTAAACCATCCATATAAGATGCCCCGAGTGCGGCGCCGCTCAGGTTTCCTCCTTCGTATGCGGCGTTGCCGATAAAAATAGCAAGAACTATAAGCGTGGCAGCAGAGGCAAACGCAATGCCTTTGGGGACTTTTGCCCGAATCGCTTCTCCAAGACTCAGCCTTCCAACGACACCCAATCGCGCCGCCATTTCTTGAAGCATGATGGTCGCGAAGATGGAGAACAAGATTCCCCAACTGAGTACGTAACCGTAGTTCGCACCAGCAAGTGTCGCAGTCGTCACTGTCCCCGGACCAATAAATGCTGCCGCAACGAAGGTTGCTGGACCAAATTTGAATCGGGTTTGCGCCATGGCTTTTGTTTGCAAAGTAAGAAAGCCCTGCCGTTAGTATTGGGGGTTTTGTTGCATGAGGTGATTACTTGATTTTTAAGTTGTTAGGTATTAAGCTAAGGCTATCGAGTAATAATTGTCAATGTCGTGAAG
>CALDUE010000036.1 GCA_937923485.1 uncultured Saprospiraceae bacterium | reverse complement strand
GCTAACCACCGAAGCCCCCGCATGGTCTTGGAGCGTGGAAGGCATTACTGGGAATTTCAACTTTTGGCTCAGCGAGATCATACGTACCGAAGGCTATAACCAAGCCCTCATCTACATGTGCCTCGGTATCCTCTTCGTCTTTTTCGGCAAGAACTTCTTCAGGTACCTATCCGTAGCAACCATGGCACCGTTGCGCTCCAATGTGGTGCGAGACATGCGCCAAGACCTGTTCAAACACGTCGTCCAATTGCCCATCGGCTACTTCTCCGCTACCAAACGTGGAGATCTGATTTCTCGATTCACCGGAGATGTGCAGGAGTTCGAAAATTCCGTTCTGAACTCTATACAAGCATTGATTCAGAATCCACTGCTCATTATTGGTGCGCTCATCGTGATGCTGTTCATTAGCCCTAAGCTGACTTTGTTCACCATCCTTCTATTAGGGATCACCGGCTTTCTCATCGGTGGCATCAGTCGTCGCCTACGCAAGCAATCGGGTGAAGTACAAGGAGCACTCGGCGACATGACCAGTCAAATTGATGAGGCCATCGGTGGACTGCGCGTGGTCAAAGCATTTGGGGCAGAAGGCTATGTGGCCGACCGTTTTGGCGAAAGCAACAGAAATTATCGCGATACACTTGTCAAACTCTTGAGACGTCGAGACCTATCAGGGCCGCTAAGTGAGTTCTTGGGAATCGGAGTCGTGACGGTACTCATCTACTTCGGATTCCAACAGATCCAAGCAGGTGCTATTGATGTGGCTGTGTTCTTGGCCTTCATCTATGCGTTTTTCTCGACCATCCAGCCCAGTAAGCAATTCTCCAATGCCTTCTACTCACTCCAACGTGGGCGAGCGGCCATGGATCGTATCCAAGAAGTTATGAACTCGCCCAACTCAATTGCCGAAGGATCAGGTATGCAATCGGTAGCCGAGCTCAAAGAAGAATTGCGCTTCGAGCAAGTGAGTTTTAAATATGAAAACGCCGATATGCCAGCGCTCGATGGTGTTTCACTTACCCTTCCAGCAGGTAGAGTTGTAGCACTCGTCGGAGCTAGTGGAGCAGGTAAGAGTACGCTGGCAGACCTCATCCCAAGGTTTTATGACATAGACAGTGGAACGATTTCTCTCGACGGCACCGACATAAGAAAATTGAAGCTCAAAGATTTGCGCAACCTTATCGGTATTGTAAGTCAAGATGTGGTTCTGTTCCATGATACGATTCGGGCGAACATCGTCTTTGGGGCAGAACATGCGACGGATGCAGAAATCGAGGCAGCCTCTCGAAAAGCCAATGCGCACGATTTTATCAAAGAACAACCGCAAGGCTACGATACCATTATTGGTGATCGTGGGGACCGTCTCAGTGGTGGACAACGCCAACGTATTACCCTTGCTCGAGCTATCCTCCAGAATCGCCCGATCATGATTCTCGACGAGGCGACTAGCGCCTTAGACGCCGAAAGCGAGCAACTCGTCCAAAGTGCACTCTTCCGCCTCATGGAAGGTCGCACCAGCTTGGTGATTGCACACCGCATGGCCACCATTCAGCAAGCGGATGAGATACTTGTGATGGAACGCGGAAAAGTCATTGAGCGCGGTGATCACGCTACCCTATTGGAAAAAGGAGGAACCTATGCTCGCCTCATAGAACTACAGTCCGCGGACAGACCATAAGCTCAATCTGCTATTCGTCGGATAGCCGTGACTGGACTATAAAGCATACGGTACTACCACTTTCTGACGATCTATCCAGTGATATTAACCTTTTGATGATCTAACCTTAAGGGATAAACGACTACTTTTACTAAGCGGAGGAGTAACTCTTTCTTCTGCAAAATTCAAACAGCGAACCTATGCAACGCATTTATACACTCATTTCCGTGATGGCCTTCACTTCGCTATCGCTATCGCTATCGGCTCAGATTATCCTCGGACCTGATCATCTCATAGCGGCGGGCTTTTCGATGACGCTCTTTATTGATTCGGATTTTGATGACCCACAAGGGAATCTCGCCCGAATAGGTGCGGACCAAACGTGGGATTTTAGTCAAGGCTTGGATATAAACGACACCACTTTGGTTGAAGCCAGATTGGCAAGTTTTGGAAATGCATCAGACAGCTTTCCAGATGCTGAATTGGTTTTTACTACCGAGCAAGAAGCTGGATTCGTAACTGCATCCAGCGAGGTTTATCTCGACAGAGTTGGTAATGACCTAGAAATCATTGGTATTGCTGATGCAGATCCAGCGGCAGTTCTTCCAACTATTCGACTGACAGATCCATTGTTATTTCAATCAATCCCACTTACTTTCTTGAGTACGACTTCTGATCAAACGCGCCTGCGCCTTACGTTCGGACCTGAAATCCTCACTGTTTTTACGGGTGACTCTACCTTCAATAACTTTATTGACAGTGTAGGCGTAAGCATCGGCCAAGACGTAGATACTAATGTAGATTCTTGGGGAACGATTTCACTCAACGGACAGACCTACGACGCGCTTCGCATCTCGACCGTTACGCAAGCTTTTCAAGAAATAGAGGTACTCGTTCCTTTCCTCGGTTGGGTTCCGATCACTTCGCAAATCCCTGGCATTGATAGCACGATTGATTTTAATAATCAGCGTAGAGAAACCTTTACTTGGGAAGTGGCAGAGTTTTCATTCCCAATCATGCAAGTTGCCGTTGACAGCAATGGTCAGGCAGAGACAGCCACGTTTATGGCCGATCCTGCCTTGAGTACCAGAGAGCAGGCGCCTCAAGTAGGCATTACCGCTTTCGCTCAAAACAACACACTAGACATCACACTCGTAAGCAGCGAGCTCAGTGGTCAGGGCGAGGTTAAGGTATATGGTGCCAACGGAGCAGTAATCGAACAACGAAATATTCAGCTTCGTGACGATAGAATCAAATTCAATACTTCGGCATGGCCGTCTGGTATTCAGCTAATTACGGTATGGTCTAGGGGTAAATTGGTTGGTACTCAAAAAGTTTTTGTGCAGTAGCGGAACTTTTCGCAATCATTTACTCTTGTACATTTCATACGACGCAAGGGAAACTCCTTTGAAATCGAAAAAGCCTGATGATTGCAAGTGCATTCATCAGGCTTTTTTCATTTGGCAGTATGCCATATGCTATTCTTTGAGCCGCGTGTCGATCGTAATCGTTACAGGCCCATCGTTAACAAGGCTTACCTGCATGTCTGCACCAAATACACCCGTAGCAACTTCCGTATTGGTTTGCGCGGCGAGTGTTTTGACGAAAATCTCATAGAAGGGAATAGCCTCTTCAGGACGAGCACTCCGTATGTAGCTCGGTCGCTTTCCTTTCTTGGTTGATGCCAGTAGCGTAAATTGACTGATTACCAAACATCGGCCGCCGACATCTGCAAGGTCGAGGTTCATGAGTCCTTCTGCGTCTGAGAAGATGCGTAGGCCGGCAATCTTTCTCACCAACCATTGTAGTTCCTCCATAGTGTCTCCAACTTCGACGCCAAATAGGATAAGGAGACCCTTTTCAATCGCCCCTGTTGGCACCCCATCTGAAATGACGGAGGCTGAAGTGACCCGTTGTAAAATCGCACGCATAGCAATCGTCTTTAGACAGATGCAATATCCACCAAGCGAAGCTTCTCTGCCAAGCTAGACATCATTGAAACTCAATCTTCGGCTACTTTGCAGACTGTGGTCTTGACTATTCTTCTTCTCGCTACGCTTGCCAGCTTTATAAACGCCTGGTTTTATGTCGTGCCTGCCGCGCGGTTGGTCAAGCATTTTGGTAAGAAGTCTGCTGAGACCAATCCTATCGAAAGCGTGGACATTCTACTTGCTGCTCGCAATGAGGCTGAAAACTTGAAGCGGTTTCTACCAGCGATCCTAGATCAAGACCTTCCTAGCCTAGCAGTGGTCGTAGTGAACGATGACAGTACCGATGCTACTGGACAGGTGCTCGCACAATTTGAGGAGAAGTATTCGAAGTTACGCGTGGTGTCTGCTTTCGCCAAAACCAGTCCTGGTAAAAAGGCCGCCCTCAGCGAGGCCATCGCCAAGAGTACATCCACTTGGATTCTTGCAACCGATGCAGATTGCAAACCAGCTTCTAGCAACTGGGCTGCCCGAATGCTCAGCGCCGCAGACGACAAAACCGAGCTAGTCTTGGGCTACGGTCCTTACCAAAAGCGAGCTGGATGGCTTAATAAGTGGATTCGATTCGAGGCCTTGTATACCGCAGGCCAGTATTTGAGCGCAGCCGCATCTGGAAACCCCTACATGGGAGTAGGTCGCAACATGCTTTATAGCAGAGCGCTCTATAACCGTGTCGAAGGTTTCTCTTCCCATGCACATCTTGCAGGTGGAGATGACGACCTACTTGTCAACCAAGGCGCAACAGCTACCAATACGGGCATCTGTGTGGATGCCGATGCATGGGTATACTCCGAGCCACACACAACATGGAGTGGCTACTTCAAACAAAAGACGCGTCACCTCTCTGTGAGTACAGCATATAAAAAGAGTGATCAGCTGTGGCTCGGCATGCTAGCAGCTTCACATGTTGCTCACTTCGTTGGTGTACTTGTTCTTATGCTGTTTGGGGCTTGGCAATTCGCACTCCTTATATATAGTGTACGACTTGCATTAGTCTGGTGGCGGATGAGCCAAATCGCAAAGAGCCTCGGTGAAAGCGACCTGATCGCCTATTTGCCTGTACTTGATGTAGGCGTATGCATCTATTATGTCCGCTTTTCTCTTGCGGCACTTTTTCCTTCAAGCGGAAAAGCGAACTGGTAGGGCGATTCACCAGCTAAAAAGTGCGCCAAATTCAAGTTCTAGCCTCCTGAAAGCTCAAAAGCTTCGCGTGGGAAAACGAGGCATTACCGATTAGCGTACAAAATTGACCGTTCCCTCAACGAGGTTTCTGAGGAGGTTACAAATTGATCGACCGTTCCCTCATTAGCTGCTACCGCACCCGTAATAGAACGTACCACATCGGCACCCAACACTACCCAACGAGCTCTTAACCATAAAGTTACGCATCCCATAAGTCTACCTTGCGTCCAGAATGAAAGAGGTAAAAAGTTACACCAATCGTTCTTAAAAACGTCACCCGAAGTGACATTAACACAAACGCAAACCGCACTACTAACACTACATCCCCCCTACCATGACTATGATTCCTAACCCACGCCTTTCAGATAGAGCTAAGCAAGACTACGTACTTGTTGTAAAGGCCATCGACGGCGCTCAAGATGCATATGCTAGCCTTATGGGGCGTTACCGCGGTGCAATTCACCAGATGATGTACAAGATGGTGAGCAACACTGAAGATGCGAGCGATCTAACGCAGGAAGCATTCACGAAGGCTTTCAATAAGCTCCCAAGCTATGAGCCACGTTATGCGTTCTCGACTTGGTTATTCAAAATTGCAACCAACAACTGCATCGACCACATTCGTAAGAAGCGCTTGGTGACCCTTTCGATTGATGAAACAATCAAAGAAGATTCAAACCAGCAATTCAGCTTCAATATCCGCTCTTCTGCTCCAGATCCAGAACAGCGCCTCATGAAAGATCAGCGCCTTAAGATGATGCGTGCTCTCATCGGTCAACTTTCAACGAAGTACCGTCAGATGATCGAGATGCGCTTTTTCCAAGAGCTTAGCTACGATGAGATCGCAACAGAACTCAACATACCACTCGGTACGGTTAAAGCTCAACTTTTCCGTGCGAAGGAGATGCTTCACAACGAACTAAAGAACCCCGCTGCACTTAGCTACCTCGAGCACAATGTGCGTGTAGCTAAGCGATAAATAGCGCGTTAAAATTGAACCGTTCAGGTCTTCGGATTCAGGTAGTGTAAGGGCTACCTATGGAATACTGAAAGATTAGTTGCCTAGAAAAAGTTGACTTGACGGATCTTATAAAATTGCCCAGCGACGAGTGTCGTTGGGCTTTTTTGAATTAGTGCCTTTCGCCCAGGCTGTGCACGCAGGAAGGTTTCTTAGCTAAGTCTATCTAGGGCGACATCCAAAACTGTTGCATCAACACAGGAATACACGATTCTTAGCCAACCGTTTTCAGTGTGGCCAAAACCTCCTGGTGCAGTTAGCAAAAGCTGTTGATCGTCAAAGAGCTTGCTCCAGTATTCAATATCGGAGGTGGCCTGCGTGTCGTTCAACTTCGCCCACACAAAAAGCGACCCTCTAGCCGGGAAGTACTGAATGTTCTTCTTTCTTAGCGTTTTGATGACCTCTGCATAACTTCTTGTGAGACGCTGCTGATTGGTTTTGGCGAAAGCTGTAACCCAATCCTCATCACTAAGCATTTCACTCAATAACCACTGGGTATGGTTGCTCACCAAAGATGGAGCACCATAGTTGCCCAAAGCCTCCAGAAAATCATCGTTGCGGCTATACATCACTCCTGTGCGTAGTCCTGATATGCCGAAGTCTTTCGAAAAGGAATACCACCAATGAAGAAACGGACTCTGGCGACGTTCTACCTCATTTAGAAAAGAGTAATACTGGACAGGCTGGGAGCCATAGTCGTTCGCCAAACTAGCATCGGTGTAATCAATCTGCGAAAGTGCATATAACTCATTGACGCAGAGGTGCACCTTGTGTGCAATGCACCAATCTGTGATTTGCTCCAGTTGCTGCTGACTGTAAATCACTCCCGTCGGATTATCGGGCTGTGTAAGTACAAGCAACTTCAATTGATTGCCTTGTGCCTCAATCTCGGCAAGCGAGCGATCTAAATCCAGCACGGAAAGTGGGTGTTGGCCGGGTGTATTTCTCCAAGCTGCCGCCGGTAAAATATCGAATCTCCCCACCTTGGCCTTGTTACCGACATCCTGTGTGTAGACCGGATAGCAGGGAGCGGGAAAGGCTGCCACATCTCCATCATCGCAGAGCAATAGGGCAGTCAGTTCGACGATACCCGTGGCACCACTTGAGACAGCAAAATGGTCTTCGCTAAACGTTTGAGCCGATCTGCCCCCAATGGTGCTAAGGTGCCTTTCGGCAAAACGCGCCAGCGCTTCACGAAACGGTGGAGCACCAAGAATCGAAGTGTATTTTGAGACCCATTGCGGTATCGGTCGCTGGGCGATCTCTTGCAATTTGGCGCGCATCTCTGGCCAAGACAATACGTTTTCGGCGATGCAAAGGGAAATAGCCCCCTCAGGATTATTAACTGCATCGTAGGGATTCTCTTCGGCAAGTGCAAACTTGTCAAAGTCAGCACGAAGGGGCTTGCCGATGAGGGCGGCACCGCGATTTGAAAGGGAGGAGGACATAGACTATGGGTTGTAGCTATACCGCAGCTTATCCAAGCGCAACTTCAAGGCATCTACGGCCTCGGCAGTTTGACGTTGATTAGCTTCAGCTAGCTCCGCGAATCTAGCCTCCACGAAGAGGTTTTGGCGTAAGCCGTTTAGCGCTTCTGGAGCATCGGCTTTTAGGCGAGAGGCCTGCTCAGCAATGTAGGCGTTTAGCTCACGGAATCTTTCTTCCCAATGCTGAACCACCAAGGCATGAGGTGTTTTTGGAATGATCTCCGTGCGCTCGATTTGACGCGTGCGGAGCCGGTAGGTATACTCGCGTGCATTGTATTCGACAGTGATCATGTTGGGACGATCACTCTTACGCACCTTCAATCTATTGACGAGGCTTTTATTCGCATCAAACAGATTGGTCACGCTTAGCTCGTCAGCCGTAAGTCCGTCAAACTGCTTGACACTAATGAGCACACCTTCAAATTGAGAGTCTTCCTTGAGGATCTCGTAGTACTCATCCTGTACGGGTTGGAGCTGATCCTCGGCCACGATATGTCGTACACGAATCTCTGCATCAACATCTGCTTCAAAACTGTCTAGCTCTTTGCGTAGCATCGGTAAATTGACCGCGACTGCATAGCCATGCTGACGGATTGTTTCTGCCAACATCTCTTTGATGTGATCTCGTTGATCAGGCTTTCCCCACAGACAATATTCAAGCAGGAAACAATCCATGAGATCTACGGCAGACCTTCCGTTGAGGTAAGCACTTGTGCGCAGCAGTCGCACAGCCTTCTTCCATCGGCGATCGTAGACGCGAATGTGATCGGAAGGATCAGGTCGTTCTGCGTTGTAGGCGTCGATGCGCGACTTGAGCACTTGGATCGTGTTCAGCGCCTCAGGAGAAAGTTCGACCTTATCAATCTCTGTGGAGTATGCCTCAAGCTCTTGTTGTGACAAGGCGACCCCTGTTGGAATATTGACGTCGTAGACATTGTTCGTATCCGTGATAAGCTTGACAAAGGAATCGAATTTGCGCACGTTTCCTATTTCGAGCCGTACCAAAAAGCGATCCCACAACGGGTCTAAACTTGAGCCTGGCGCTGGCAGCTCGTTACTGGCCGAGATAATTGCGCGGACTTTAACTTCGATTTCTTGTTCGCCGTTGCGATATATTCTCTCATTCAGAATGGTAAGCAGTGCATTTTGAATCGCTGGGCCCGCTTTCCAAATTTCGTCGAGGAATACGACGTTGGCTCCTGGGAGATATTTGGCGGTAAGTCGTTCGTACTTATCCTCGTCTTTTAGCTTTCGGATGGAAACAGGTCCAAAGATTTCATCTGGCGTAGAGAACTTCGACATCAGGTATTCGAAGCTTGTGCCGTCTGAGAAGGCATGTTTGAGTCGCCGAGCGATCAAAGATTTACCTACACCTGGAGGGCCAAGTAGAAAGATACTTTCTCCTGCTAATGCAGTGAGCAGTGCCATGGCTACCGCAGTATCTCGCTCATGCAAGCCTTCGGTGAGTGCGTCCAATAGTGCTTTGGTTCGCGTGCGAACAGCTGAAGTAGTAGCTAATGATGAAGAAGAAGTAGAAGTCAAGATTGTGGCAATTAAGCTAGGGTGCGGTGTATGAGGCGGCGTAAAGATGAGCCAGAACTAGCGTCTTACTCCAGTATCCTCTAAGTGATGTCCTCTCGCAAGTTCATCTGGTGTAGCATCTCTGACGTGAAGCACTGCGCCGGTAAAGTAGAGTGCTTTTCCTGCCATGACGTGATTGAAGTCTACGAGCACCTCTTCTCCATCTCTACGAACGACCTTGCCGGAGTGCTCACGGCCATCATTCGCCGTTAGTCTTACGCTGTTACCAGCCGTTAGGATGCCTTCAGAGAGGTTACCCTCGCGATCTGCGAATTGACTCTGATGCAGCCGCAATACTTGATCAGGTCGATAAGGACCATATGCTTTTTCTGGGGTAAGCGTGAAATCGAAGGTTGCCCGATCGGGCAAACCATCAAGTTCATCCTCAAAAGCGGGAAGAAGATTTCCGTTACCAAAAAGGAAGGTAAATGGATAGTTTACATCCATTCGTTCTAGAAGTTCTCCCCCTGGTCCCCCATCATGTAGATCGTAGCGGATTGTAACCACCTTTCGACCTGAAATAAATGTTGCCATCGCCTAATCAAACCAAAAGCAAGAAAAAAGGTTATGCTAATCAAACGGCTATGTCTGCTACTTAGGAGCTGTTTCCTGTTAATGAGCGAAAGAAAAATTCTTCAAGCGAAATTATCCACAGTAAAATGCAATAGAATAGACCTTCAAAAGGTTATAGCGGTGAAACGATTAACTACATAATGACAAAAAGCCTACTACATGTCTCAACCTTCTACACAAACCCAACTTGTGCGCTTAGCGTACGGAGAGCTGCCCGTTTTAGAGCGGCTTGAAATGGAGTTTTCCCTTGAGGGAAATTTCGAACTACGGGAAGACTACGAGGAGCTTCGCGACGCAAAGAATGCGTTAGCCCAGGTGACCTACTGTCCTTCTTCACTAAGCGTTAGTGCAATTTTGGCTTATAGCCGAAATGAAACACTTGAACTTTCGGCCTAAAAACCGATTTACCCACGCCGACCTTGCTCCATAAGTGAGTTTTTGATGGTCGATTATACCTCCAATAGGCAGCTATTGGGGGTATTATTTTTGGCCTGTCCAAGAAATGTCAAAATATATGATTAATAATCGTATGTTTGAAACATACAAGGTGTTGACAACACAGTGTATTCTGAAAAATTCTTTTGTTTTTTTACTGATACACATGCTTAATCTGCTCTCCACCCTAATCGGCGTATTAGCTGTTTTATCTACAATTATTGCCTTCGTTCCCATATTTGGCTGGGTTTATTGGGTAATTGTTCCATTAGCACTCTTTGGAGCGGTTCTCGGTTTGTTATCTGAAAAGACTACAGGCAGGAATCTCAATCTAGTGGTTGTGCTGATTGGAATCTTCACGCTCTTCCTTGGTAGTGGACTTTCATAGACGTCCCTTAGCCTATTATTTTTAATTCTGTCGTCTTAAGACTTTCACGTCTGCCTCAATACGCTGTAGTAACCACAAACGAGCACGATGGTACGCTCCTCGTCTAGCAACGCAAGTTGTTCGAGCCTACTGCTTAATCAGCTTTCCCTAATATTTTCTATTCACGATTCAGCAGTTAAGCGTAAGCCTCCACGTCTCTACTATTGATTAAGATGTTAAATGATAAATGCTGCTCGCTTATTTCCTAGACGAATGAACAAGTGCTAAAACCTTGATGTTAACCAGATTGAACATGCATTAAAATCTTAATGTTAGTTCAAATGCACATTTCCAGGTCTTAAAACGGTTTTTTTTCGCTTCAGCACTTCCAAACTTGTTAGTCACACATGCAAAATTCGATCTACATCGCACGATTGCTGTGGAAATACAGACCGTCGATCGTATAAAGAACTATTTAAGGTCTACTTTTCTGAAAAGCACCAAATAATATTTTTCTAATTGTTTTAAATGTAACATGTTTTTTTATTGAACGTTTACTCAACTACTACAATATTTTGGTGGTTCAGTCTAATTCAAAAAAATGTCTTTCACATTGATGCTTACATGTTAAACTTACTCTCCACCCTGATCGGACTTCTGGCCGTGATTTCTACGATTCTCGCTTTCATACCCATACTGGGTTGGGCTTACTGGGCCATAGTGCCATTGGCCTTACTTGGTGCTGTAATCGGGTTGCTGTCTTAACAAACCACAGGCAGGAACCTAAACATCGCGGTCGTGTTTATCGGAATCTTTACGCTCTTCTTAGGCAACACCCTTATCTAGATTAAGACGCTATTAGTTCCAAATGTTACCCGAGATACCCAGAGTAGTTTCTTTTATCCCTATTCTTCCTCAAGAATAGGCAAATAAAAAGCCTAGCTTCCAACACCCCCTTATAGAGCATTAAAAGCTAGGCCTTACGGGCAATTTTCAACGTCTGCCAACGTTCGGCATCCAGTAGC
Source organism: uncultured Saprospiraceae bacterium (assembly GCA_937923485.1). Classification (GTDB taxonomy): domain Bacteria; phylum Bacteroidota; class Bacteroidia; order Chitinophagales; family Saprospiraceae; genus CALDTK01. The sequence goes on along the minus strand of CALDUE010000036.1, from coordinate 43,925 downwards.
GCCCTATTTTTCCTTCTTTGCTAGTGCTGGTTTTGCTTTACCGTCACCATTCGCGCTCGGTTTTGCGATATCCTCTTCCTTTGGATTAATCATCGCTTTTACCTTCAGCTCGATCTCTTCTGCAATCTCAGGATTGTCTTTCAAAAATCTCTTCGCTGCATCGCGTCCTTGAGCAATCTTGGCACTATCGTAAGCGTACCATGCTCCTGACTTTTGAATGATGTCATAGTCAACCGCGAGATCAACGATCTCACCACTCTTGCTGATTCCTTCACCATACATGATGTCAAACTCAGCGATTCTGAATGGAGGGGCAAGCTTGTTCTTGACCACCTTCACCTTTACGTGGTTACCGATGACATTGCCTTCCTTGTCTTTAAGTGCTGCACCGTTACGACGAATATCAAGACGTATAGAAGCATAGAACTTAAGTGCGTTACCTCCAGTAGTGGTCTCCGGGTTACCGAACATCACACCGATCTTCTCCCGAAGCTGATTGATGAAAATACAAGTACAATTCGTCTTAGAGATCGCACCAGTGAGCTTACGCATGGCTTGAGACATTAGGCGGGCGTGAAGACCAACCTTACTATCTCCCATTTCACCTTCAATCTCCCCACGAGGGGTAAGTGCGGCGACAGAGTCGATGACAACAATGTCTACAGCACCAGAGCGAATGAGACTCTCAGTAATTTCAAGCGCTTGCTCACCATTGTCTGGCTGCGTGATGAACAGGTTCTCCGTATCTACTCCAAGTGCCTCGGCGTATGTACGATCAAAGGCATGCTCCGCATCGATGAAGGCAGCGATACCGCCTTTCTTCTGCACCTCTGCAATCGCATGGATTGCCAGTGTCGTTTTACCTGAAGACTCAGGTCCGTAAATCTCGACAACGCGGCCTCGGGGGAAGCCATTGATGCCTAGTGCGATATCTAGTCCAAGTGAACCAGATGGAATGGTATCAACATCAGAGCGCGCCTTGTCGCCAAGTCGCATGATTGTTCCCTTTCCGTAGTTTTTTTCAAGGCGATCAACTGTTAATTGAAGTGCCTTTAATTTCGATTCTCTATCGTTAGCCATGATCTGTGTTGGGCGTTAGTGTTAAACGAACTTGTATAAGCTCGGCACAAACATAAACAAAAAGTTTGGTTTTCAAAACAAACCGTGTTAATTTGTTTGACTTCGTTCCTTACGATGCCAAATTAAAGGTCTTCAAGCACGATCATATACCCAATCCAAGGTTTATTCTACACAGAATACGCGCGCTAATTGTCCCACTCTAGCGTATTCAAAACTTCCAAGGCATCCTCGCGCAAAAAACTATAGATCGGTGCGAGAGAGTCAGAGGAGGCTTTAGCACGGACATACAGCGCTCCTCGTAGAAAGTGCTTCGAGGTGTCTGTCACAAAGAATTGAAATGGCGAGGCTACATCGCCATCTATGTCAAAAGCAAAGCCAGTGACGTCTGATTTTGGGCGATTAATTGGTACCTCATCAATATAATTCGCAACGATGTTATGCTTCCCTACTAAAGTATAGGCATCATCGCGATGCTTCTCGAACTCTTCGAGCGAATTAATCGGATAGTAGCTCATGTGGACTCTTCCATTGAGCGCCGGGGTGACGATATCAAACCAGCAGGGATTAAGAGGCTTCTCGTCAAAATAGGCCGTATCGCGCTCTACCAACGTATAGCTCGGTTTCGAAAAACTAAAAGGACAGACTTCTAGCTTGAAGGGTTCCAGTTCGCCCGTTGGATAGACTACACGAGGAAAAGCACGTGGCTTGGGGAGCGTACTCGTTTCTTCACTGCAAGCTGTAGCTAAGACGAGACCAAGAAAAATGTACGCAGTGCGAATGAGGAAACTCTTCATTATGTCGACTTAACGAAGTCAGGAGGTAGCGTAATACGTATACGCTCGATTCTACGCTTGCTCACGGTTTCTGCAAGTAAGGTTAAATCACCAACTACTACGGAAATCTTTGGTTGCGGCAACCTGCCCAAGTGCTCAAGCATTACACCAGCCAAGGTATCGGCTTCGCCCCGCAATTCATCAAGCTCATTGGTAGGCATCCCCATGATGCGCAAAGCATCGGTGAGTTGAGTCTTGCCTTCAAAGCGGAAATTAAAGTCATCTATTTTTTCAAACTCTATCTCTAAGTCATCATCAAATTCATCCTTAATATCGCCAATAACCTCTTCTAGAATATCCTCCAAAGTCACCAGCCCACTCGTTCCTCCAAACTCATCAACAATGATGGCCATGTGCAGGCGTTCAGCCTGAAATTCGCGAAGTAGCTCCGCAATCTTTTTACTTTCTGGGGCATAAAGTAAGCTTTCTCGAACGTGTTCAGCCCAATTGAAACCATCTTTTTCGCGGACGTGGCGAATAAGGTCCTTTGCGTAAAGAATGCCCAGAATCTTATCCAGATCCTCATCAAAAACCGGGATGCGGCTGTAACTCGACGCTCGAATAATAGCAAGCACTTCAGAAAAAGTAGCCGTCACACTCAGTGCGACAATATCACCCCGTGATTGCATAATCTGACGTACCGTAACATCGCCAAAGGTTACTAGACGTTTAAGGATATCACGCTCTCCTGCGAGCTCTTTCTCATCGCGCACGGTGAGGTCAATCGCCTCGTCAAGTTCTTCACGGCTAATCGCTTGAGCACCTTGATGACTCCGCAAACGATCTTCCAAAAAGCGCCCAGATTTCACAAGCGTGGCACTAAGTGGTGCAAAAAATCCGAGCAAAACACGCAAAGGTCCACTCATCAATCGAGCAAGACGCACATTCTCTGTGCGGGCATAAACCTTTGGTGTAACCTCTCCAAAAAGAACAAGCAAGAACGTGACACCCACTACGGTGACACCAAAACGTAGCACGTTCGCTAAATCAAATGTGGCCAGCCACGTACCGAACCCTTTGTTTAATACGCTCAGGGCATCAGTGATCCATCTCGCACTTGCGATAAACCTCGCGTCAGGCAAGAGGTTTCTGACCAAATACTCGGACAGCAACACTATTGCAATGTTGATGAAGTTATTACAGATTAAGATCGTAGCCAAGAGGCGATACGGCTTCTGCTTGAGCAATAAAATTCGCTTCGCCTGAGGGGAATTATCCTCGCGTAGATCATTATAATCCGAATTCGTCAGCGAAAAGAAAGCCACCTCACTACCAGAAATCAAGGCAGAAGCAGCGAGTAAAAGAATAAGTAAGAATATTCCACCTATAGCACTGGGCAATAGATTAGCTAACAGCAACAGGTCTGTGTGCGAAAAAAAGCTGTAAAAACTGGGGCCAGGGTCGGGGTCCAAGTTTGGGAAGTTGGTTAAGACAAAGAAACGTAGCTAGTCGTTTCGTGGTTACATTGACATCGAAGCTAATACAATGACGTAGTAAAATTACATAGGAGTTCAAAATTTCTACGCCGAAATCTCTGCGCTGTCCTTTTACAGCTCAATCTACTAGAGGCCTTAGAAAGGGAGATCGTCTTTGCCCGCGTCTGGCTTTGCTGCAGGGCTTGCATCTTGGGTTCCCTCAGCACTACTTGCCGGTGCGCTTGGTTGTGCTGGGCTTGCTTGCGCTGCAGGCGTATACCCCCCATTTGACTGCTCTTCACGACGATTAATGATGCGCAAATAACTACCAACTACTTCGGTCGTTTTTCGTGGATTGCCATCCTTATCCTCCCACTTTCGAGTGCTCAATTTACCTTCCAAGTAGATGAGCATTCCCTTCTTTAGCTGAGACTCCGCGCGTTCGGCGAGGTTGCGCCAAAGAACAATATCATGCCACTCAGTCGAAGTTTGCCACTCTCCATTGCGATCTTTGTAGTTCTCAGATGTTGCTATAGAAAACTGGGCGACTGCCGCTCCGCTTTCCAGGCGACGTAGTTCTGGATCTCGTCCGAGGTTACCTACTAAAGTTACTTTGTTAATCATAGTCTAGGGTTTTGCGCCAGCCTTAGGATTGGGGCACTCTTTTCAAACTTTTCGTGTGCAAAGTTACTGCAAGACATCAAAGTCCAGCAACAATGTGGAATCGTTTAGATAGCGATCTATTACTCGAGGTACGCCCACTTGGTCGAGTTTGCTCGCTTTTATCCATCTGTAGCCTTTCGGCAAAACCTTAGGTTCGCTGGTCAATTCATAGCGCCAGAATTGCACAAAGAGGTCTTGATGACTCAATACATGCTTCACGGGCGGACGCGGCCCTGAGTATTTTGCTTGTTTTAGCGGAAGCCAATCGAGATGCATTTCAAGTTCTGGCCTTTCGGCAAAACGGCCTGTACTTTCAAGCATCGCGAAATCAAATAGGCCCTGCCAAATGTCTCCAGCACCTCGTTCTCTAAGCAACAATTCTCCAGCCGTGGAGCGGACATCAGCATAATCAAAATACCGATCGCGCCGTTTGATCTTGCCCTCCTTTACAGGTAGCGTGGCGACAGTTCCTGCTGCTAGGGCACCACAAGAATCTGCAAAAGGGCATGCCTCGCATAGTGGCTTTTTTGGCGTACACACCGTTGCCCCAAAGTCCATGATCGCCTGGTTGTGTGCACTGGCAGCACTAGCATATCCTCTCAACTTGCCTGAAGGCACCAACTCCTGCGCAAGCTTTCGGAAAAGCTTCTGACCTATGGGCTTATTGATCGGTGCGTCGATGTTGAAGTATCGAGACAAAACCCGATAAACATTGCCATCTAAGACCGCAACAGACTCTCCGTAAGCAAAGCTCGCGATGGCTGCTGCACTGTACGGACCGACACCCGCAAGGGCAAGCAGGCCTTGATAGTTGTCAGGAAATTGACCGCCAAGTGTTACAACCTGCTGAGCGGCTTTGTGCAGATTGCGGGCGCGACTGTAGTAACCGAGACCCTGCCAAAGGGCAAGCACTTCGGTTTCTTTAGCATTGGCCAAATCAGCCACCGATGGGTATGCCTCCAAAAACTTGAGGTAGTAGCTGATACCTTGTGCGACTCTGGTCTGCTGTAGGATTATTTCACTAAGCCAAATCCGATATGGGTCTCGCTCTCCTCGCCATGGCATTGGACGATCAATAGTCTTAGACCACGCAAGGAGGGTTTTGGCGAAAGCTGAAGAAATTGCTGAGGATATCTGCACGGGGCGACAAGAACGAAAAAAAAGTGGCCGTATCTAGGATACGACCACTTATGAAATGAACCTAAAACCGTAAACGATCGGGCTTCTAGTCACAAATTCTCATTTGGTGACTGTCAAGAGACTTTGATTAGTATCTGGAAGTGAGACGATTGGTGGCGTATCCGTCATATCGCTTATCAATGAGTACTTTCAATTCTTTGCGAGCAAAGAATATGCGGCTCTTGACCGTACCTAAGGGTAGACCTAATTGGTCAGCAATTTCTTGATACTTAAATCCGCGGTAGTGGAGCATGAAAGGAGTACGCAATGTCTCTTCTAAATCTGCGATCATTTTCTTCAGCTCCTTCACGAAAATATCCGTTTCGGCTCTGTTACCAATTCCATCCCAACCACTATTTAAATAGTAGAGGTTGTCTGTCGAGTCAAGGATTGTATTGCGCTTCACTTTGCGACGATAGTTATTGATGAAAATGTTCTTCATGATTGTGAACAACCAAGCCTTGAAGTTGGTCCCAGTTCGGAACTTTTCTCGATTGGTCATCGCCCTAAAGGCTGTTTCTTGATACAGATCTTTAGCGTCTTCAGAATTCTTAGTGAGGTTGTAAGCGAAAGCTTGCAACATGTTAGTCATCTGGTAAAAGCGGTTATCGAAATCTAGAGTAGACATGACAAGTTGGTTGATGAAGTGATAATTTCACTTTGTTTAACGTAAATGTACGCCTTTGTTCAACAAACAAACACCACTTTAGAGTATGAATTTAGGCATGGAAAGGTGTAAAAAATCACACCTATACCATAACTTGCTGATTATCAAGTATGAAAACTTGTCTTCGCTGGTTATTTTATTTATGGTTCTTTCAATAAAAAGTGAAAGTTCGTGTTGGACACGTTCAACAATCGACACTCGTAAGCCGAATTGAGGCAAAATCATGTCCTAAGGGGCGATGACATCAGCGCTGTGCGCGAGAAAGCAACCAAAGCGCAATCAAACTGAAGAGCATGTTCGGAATCCATACGCCAACCCAGGTTGGAATAGCCGAACTGTTGGCCAAGGTGTGGGAGAAACGACTTAAGAACACGAAGTTGAGTCCCAACACGATACCCGATACTAGGTTAATCCCCATTCCACCTCTCGTCTTTCGACCAGCGATGGCCAGACCTATCAAGGTGAGGATGAAGACGCTTAAAGGTTCAGCTGTCCGTTTGGCCAACTCAATTTCAAATTTCGTCGTGTTGCCAACGCTGCGCGCCCGCTCTTTTTTGATGTGCTGCATCAGACCAAGCGTTGATAGCTGATCCTTCTCATATTTGTAGGCGACAAAGTCTGACGGCACCAAGGCAAGGGTCGTATCAATGGTTGTCCTACGTTCCTGCATAAACGTCTCGTCTGTACCATCAAAGGTTCGATGCGTACGGTTAAATAACTTCCACGTACTGTCTTTGCCGTTCCATTGCATGCGAGCAGCGGAAAGGATGGTGGTCAGCTTCGGACCATCATAAGTCTCTAAGCGTACGTCTCTCGCGGTACTGTCTTTTTTTGAGTAGTGCCTTACGTACACCTTGCTCGTAGGCGTGATAAACATGTGTACCTCACTGTGCCTACCCAGGTCTTTTTCACGGCCGAGGTCGTTTCGCTCAAAGGCGAGTCGCTGCGCGTTGCCATACGGCACAAAGACGTGGTTTAAGAAAAGACTTAAACCTGCTATCACGGTGGCTCCGATTAAGTAAGGCCGCGCGATTCGCCCCAGACTCATGCCCGCATTGAGCATAGAAAGGATTTCCGAGTTATCAGCCAAGCGACTCGTAAAGAAAATGACCGAAATCAGCGCATAGAGCGGCACCAACTGAGAGTTGATGTACGGTATATACCAGATGTAAAAGTCTAACACCACACTCGACCAAGGCACATCATTTTCTATAAAGCGATGCACCATCTCCGAAAAGTTGATGATGGTCGACACCAACGTAAAAATCAGCACCGTGAAGCCAAAGGTCTTCAGGTAGTTTCCGATGATGTACTTGTCGAGGCGTTTTAGCAAGGGGGAATAGGTTCAAGGTTCATACGCTTTTCTCTAACGCTTCGCATTGTCAAAAAGCTGGTTCAAGGTTCAGCAAAGTATCTCAAATGCTACGCATTCTTTGAACGCTGGTTCAAGGTTCAAGGTTAACGAGTCTCACGTCCCATATCTCACGTCCCACGTCTCACGTCTCACGTCCCACGCCTCACGTCTCACGTCCCACGTCCCACGTCTCACGTCTCACGTCCCACGTCCCACGTCTCACGTCCCACGTCCCACGTCCCACGTCTCAATTACAAACGTCGATCGAGCTTCGGTAATATGTCTTTACTCCACGAGGTGAAGGTACCCGCTAGGATGTGTTCGCGCGCCTGTCCCACAAGCCACAGGTAAAAACTCAAATTGTGGATCGTTGCCAGCTGACCACCGAGGGCTTCCTTAGCATGAAAAAGATGTCTTAGATAAGCTTTGGAATGCAGCTGACTTGTTGCGCAAGGTCCGCCATCGTCGATTGGACTATGGTCGTTTGCCCACTTGGCACTCTTGATACTGATGCTTCCTTCTCGGGTATAGATCAGACCGTGTCTTGCGTTTCGACTAGGAAGTACGCAGTCAAACATGTCAATGCCACGCGCTATGCATTCGATGATATTCGCTGGTGTTCCTACGCCCATGAGGTAGCGAGGTTTTTCTTTTGGTAAGATCTCACAGACCTGCTCAACCACAGGATACATCTCGTGCGCAGGTTCGCCGACGCTGAGTCCTCCGATGGCATTGCCTGGAAGGTCTTTACTCGCAACGAATTCTGCACTTTGCTTTCTGAGATCAGGGAACGTACTCCCCTGAAGAATTGGAAACAACATCTGCTCGTATCCATGAGGACATTCGTTTTCGCTAAAACTCGAGATGCAACGATCTAACCAACGGTGCGTGAGTCCCATGCTGGTTTTGGCGTAAGCATACGTACTCGGATACGGAGGGCACTCATCAAAGGCCATGATGATGTCCGCTCCAATCTTGCGTTGAAGGCCCATTACACTTTCAGGTGTAAAAAGGTGCTTCGAACCATCGATATGACTTCTGAACGTTGCCCCTTCTTCTGACAGCTTACGATTTTGCGCAAGGCTGTAGACTTGATATCCACCAGAGTCGGTTAGCATAGGTCCCCTCCACTTGCCGAATTCTTGAATTCCCCCAGCCGTCTCTACAACTTTCACTCCTGGACGTAGATACAGGTGATAGGTGTTTGCCAATATGATCTGAGCTTTTACTTCCTCACGCACTTCATGAGGGTGCAAGCCCTTGACAGAAGCAACAGTACCCACGGGCATAAATATCGGCGTCTGGATAGGTCCGTGAGCGGTATGCAATGTTCCAGCACGCGCCTTGCCATCGTTTGTGTGCAATTCAAAAGTACCAGGCAGGGGTAGATCAGCCATTAAGGATAATGTTCTTGTGTTCAGAGGTCCAAAGGTGGCAAACTACAGGCAATCTATTCTCGCTCAGCTCGCGTCGCATCTAGTCGAAGGGCGACACCCATAATCAGCGTAAACGCAATAAGACTTGATCCGCCATAAGAGATGAACGGCAATGGAATTCCAATGATCGGCATCAAACCCATGGTCATGCCGATATTGGTCAGGAAATGAATGAAGAGGATCCCTGCAACTCCATACATATAGTACTGCGCGAACAAAGAACGCTGACGCTCGGCTAGACTTACCAATCGCAGTAACAACGCAACGAATAATCCAATCACAAAAAACGCCCCGATGAAGCCGTGCTCCTCCCCTACTGTACAGAAGATAAAATCCGTTGTTTGCTCAGGCACATATTGAAGCTTGGTGAGTGTACCATCCAAAAAGCCTTTGCCTTGCCAACCGCCCGACCCGATGGCCATCTTTGACTGTAGCACATTGTACAGCGATCCTCGCGGATCACATTTCGATGGTTGTAGCCAAACGTTGATACGGTCTTGCTGGTGAGGAGCAAGTGAATTAAAAAGGAAATTAGAAATCGCCGCGAGTGCGGTACCCCCAAGCACGAAAGCCGTCAATCCACCTACGAGACTTGCCTTCCGTTTGGTATACCAGAAAGCTCCTAAGCCTATAAATGCTGTAATCGCCAAGGCGAGAGGTAGGTACCACATACTTCCTTGCTGAAGATAAAAATGGACGGCTACTCCTAGACCTATAATCCCAAGCATGAAGTACCAACGCGTCTTCTCAAATTGAAAGGCAAGTACCAATAGCGAAAATCCAAGTAGAAGCAGTCCTATCCTCGAAGGAGGAAAGACAAAGCCCAAAATCAACAACGTCGCGGCTCCAAAAGCCAGCACAAATAGACTCGCATTGAGACCTGCGCGGTAGAGGATCAAGAGTAATCCAGAAAATACGAGCGCCGATCCGGCATCAGGTTGTATCAAAATAAGCGCCGCAGGAACTACAAAGAAACCTATCGCGATCGCCCAAGTCTGAATGTTACGCACTTGTCCCCTGTAGCCTGCGAGAAAACTAGCCACAGCGAGGGTCGCACCAAACTTTGCAAACTCACTGGGTTGAAGGCTGAACCCGAAAATGCCATACCACGACCTCGCGCCCTTTACCTCTTTTCCAAAAATTAAAACGCCAAGCAGCAGTAGCAATGTAAGTCCGTAGATGATGAAAGCTCCGTTTCGCCAAAACCGGTGGTCAATCACAAGCGTGCAGAGGAGCAAGCCTAGTGAAATGGCGATAAATAACGTCTGCTTCCCCACCGAAGTCTTAAATAGCCAATCGCTTAAACTATCTGGATAACCTTGACCAAAACCTGCCGCATAAATCATAACCCACCCGATTGACATCAACGCGAGCAGCATCGAGAGCAGCACCCAGTCGACGCTTGCTATCGGATTTCGATTAAGGGAATGTTTGGGCATTAATGAAAAAGGGATGTCGGATGTCGAGTGTCCCGCGTGGAACGCATGGGTCCTCGTATCTTGATCCAAGCGACCAGCGGGGCTACGCACGGGATCGGTTGTCGGAAAATTAATTTACCTCAGAAATCAGCCGAAGGCGAGCTAGACATTTCGAGTCCGAAAGCGAAGTGAAGTGAAGTGAAATTCAAAATTCTAAGTACCATTCAGGCCTTCGACCTACCGATAGTTGAGCAACTCCGAAGGTCGAATATCTCTCACCGTTGCTGGATATGCACTCGGAAAATTCTTCTTCACTTTATAGAGGAAAGCAGTTGCCCTCGCACGATCTGTAAAAGCACCTGTTCGCAATTTATAGTAAGGTGCCTCATGCTTCCAGTCGGCCGCATACGGATAAATACTTTCGAACTTTGTTTTGGCCTCTTCAAGCTTCATCCGGTCGGTAGTCGCGAGTATTTGCACTCGGTAGCCAGCCAACCTTCGACTATTGTCGCGATTGATGTCTGCGTATTTGTCCAACATTTCTGTGAACGGACCATGCTCAACGATTCGTACTTGAGCCTGTACGTCACCTTTCGGCAAAACCACGAATACGGCTACCAATAAGCCTACGAAATAACTGAAGCGTTTAGCGACCATGACATTGCTTGAATTTCTTACCACTGCCACACGGACATGGTTCATTACGTCCAACCTTCGGAGTCTCATTCCTGACGGTTTCTACTTTTTTGCGCTGCTGACCTCCAGCACCTTGAGCTGCACGCCGAGCAGCAGCCTGTTGGGCGCTGTCGTTGCTCGCAGTCTCGCCACGTGAAGTTTGTAGCTTCGGTTGCTTGCGCTCGGTTACTTGACGCGCTCGCTGCGGTATTCCAGCACCACCCCCTTCAGGTGTTTGGACAACTACACGACCCGCAGAAAGGAAGCCAGTAACTTCCTCGTTGATGAGGTAGATAAACTGCTCGAACAACTCGTAAGCCTCCATCTTGTATTTCACCAATGGATCTTTCTGCTCAAACTGCGCGGATTGAACCGATGTCTTCAATTCATCCATCGAACGGAGGTGCTCCTTCCACTTCTCGTCGATCACGGCGAGTGTAACAGCACGCTCAATATCACGCATGATCGTGCCTCCTTCACTTTCAAGCGCTGGATCAATGCGCACAGCGATGTTCATCATGCGTGAACGACCATCCGTAAATGGAACCTGTACGTTGCGGTACTTGTCCCCGTGCTCGTCCTTCACCTTTTGAATGAAAGGATGAAGAATCCCTTTTAATTCATTTTCCTTACGGAGGTAGAAGGCGTCGAAATTTTGCTGGAATCCTTGAATCGCGTCAGATTCATTCCCGTTCTCAAATTGACCTGCATCCAACTCTGGATCAAGTCCTAGCACGGTAAGGCTAGCGCGCTTGAAGGTTTCATAATTACCTCCATTACGGTGACTTACTACCAAGGTCTCTGTTAGCCCTTGGAACATGTTGTTTAAGTCCACTGCTAGACGTTCTCCAGTCAAAGCATTATTACGCTTGGTGTAAATCGCCTCACGCTGGATGTTCATCACGTCATCATACTCAAGTAGACGTTTACGAATACCAAAGTTGTTTTCCTCGACTTTCTTCTGTGCACGCTCAATAGACTTAGACACCATCGAGTGCTGAATGACCTCGCCTTCTTCGTGGCCCATCTTGTCCATCAGCTTCGCGATCCGATCACTTTGAAAAAGTCGCATCAAGCTATCCTCCAAAGAGACATAGAACTGTGATGAACCCGGATCTCCCTGACGTCCAGCACGACCTCGTAACTGACGGTCGACTCGACGTGAATCGTGGCGTTCTGTACCTATAATCGCAAGTCCACCAGAAGCCTTGACTTCTGCTGTCAGCTTGATATCCGTACCACGACCTGCCATGTTGGTAGCGATCGTGACAGTACCTGGATTACCTGCAGCTGCTACGATTTCGGCCTCCTTTTGGTGCTGCTTCGCATTCAGTACAGCGTGCTCTATTCCTCGACGTTGAAGTAAGCGCGATAGCACCTCCGACACATCAACAGAGGTCGTACCAACAAGCACTGGTCTTCCTGCAGTAGTAAGTCGTTGAATTTCGTCAATAACAGCGTTGAATTTCTCACGCGCTGTTTTGAAGACCATGTCGTCGCCATCGTTACGAACGATTGGACGGTTGGTTGGAATGACAACTACATCGAGCTTGTAGATTTCCCAAAGCTCTCCTGCTTCCGTTTCGGCAGTACCCGTCATACCACAGAGTTTGTGGTACATGCGGAAGTAGTTCTGCAGCGTAACGGTTGCATAGGTCTGCGTAATCTCGCCAACCTTTACGTTCTCTTTTGCTTCGAGTGCTTGGTGAAGACCGTCAGAATAGCGACGACCTTCCATCATACGACCAGTCTGCTCGTCGACGATTTTGACCTCACTGTCCATGACGACATACTCCTCATCGCGCTCGAAGAGGGTGTGTGCTTTAAGCAACTGATTCACCGCGTGTACACGCTTTGACTTTGCAGCGAAATCCTGACCAGCCTTCGCTTTTGCACTTGCTTTCTCTTCAGCTGTTAGGCTCTCATCGAGATCAATCTCAACCATCACTCCTCCAATATCTGGGAGAACGAAAAGCTCTGGATCATCCTGCCCCGCAGAAAGCATCTCTGCTCCTTTGTCGAGCAACTCTACTTGGCGATTTTTCTCATCGATATTAAAGAACAAGGCATCATCCACGAGGTGCATGCGCTTGTTGTTCTCACCCATGTAGAAGTTCTCCGTCTTTTGAAGAATCACGCGTACACCGTCCTCTGATAGGAACTTGATGAGTGGTCGATTCTTGGGTAAGGCTCGATATGCGCGCAGTAGTGCTAGACCACCCTCGCCTTCTTCGACGCCACTGTTTCCATCTTTTATGAGCTTTTTTGCCTGCGCAAGGTAGTCTGTTGCCAAACGACGCTGCTTCTCAATGAGGCGACTTACTAGTGGATTGAGTTCGTTGTACTCTTGCTCCTCAGATCCTGATGTTACAGGACCAGAGATGATGAGTGGTGTTCTTGCATCATCAATGAGGACAGAATCGACCTCATCAATCATCGTATAATGATGTTGACGTTGCACTTTCTCGGCCACAGTGCGCACCATGTTGTCTCGCAAGTAGTCGAAACCGAACTCGTTGTTGGTTCCGTATGTGATGTCACAAGCGTAGGCTTCGCGACGTTCTGGTGAATTCGGCCTGTACTTGTCGATACAATCGACAGTGAGCAATAGAAATTGGAAGATCGGACCTACCCATTCCTGATCTCGACGTGCGAGATAATCGTTGACGGTAATGATGTGGACGCCTTGTCCCGCAACCCCATTGAGGTAAGCTGGAAGCGTAGCAACCAAGGTCTTACCCTCACCCGTTGCCATCTCAGCCACTTTGCCATCATGAAGCACCATACCACCGATGAGCTGAACATCGTAGTGGAGCATGTTCCAAGTGATGTCGCCCCCAGCAGCTTTCCAGCTATTTTTCCAGATGGCGTTTTCACCTTCAATCCTGACATGGCTCATTTTAGTCGCTAGCTCACGGTCGTGCTGAGTAGCTGTTACCGTAATCTCTTCATTCTCCATGAAGCGACGCGCAGTCTCTTTTACGACTGCAAAAGCTTCTGGAAGAATGTCTCTTAGGACGGCTTCGAGTTGCTCATTGCGCCCTTTCTTCATGTCATCGACCTCTTTAAAGAGGTCTTCCTTGCGATTAAGATTCGGTTCGTTTTGCGCTTCCGCCAGAGAATTCTCGATCTCTGTATCAATCTCTTTGAGCTCGCGAGCGATGGTCGCACGGAATTCCAAGGTCTTGTTACGCAGTTCGTCATTCGACAAGCTAGCGTAAGTAGCGTAGTGCTCGTTGATTACTTCGACGCGCGGCGCGTATTCAGAAACGTCACGGTCGTATTTAGTGCCGAAGAACTTTTTTACACTCTTTGAAAGGAAATCTAGCATGGGTTCGCTTATAAGGCGTTAAGGGGTGTTAGACTGGCTAACGGACCGCAAAGATAATAGTCTTAGCTAGGCAAAAGGCTACTCTAGCAAAGCAATGCGTTAATTCGCACACAGCGTTCGTGTAAGAAATGCTAATTCGGTCGAATTTTACACGCTGAGAACGATTCACAACTTGACTAACGCATGAACCTACCTTCTGGATATACCGCTCTGTTTCTTGCACTTGGACTCGTAAGTTGTTCCAAATTGGGTCCCAACGCGGACTTTTACTATCCTGTCGATACTCTAGCTGACGGAATAGTCTATGCGTACGAAAGTGTTGGTCCTTTACCACAGCCTCCGCATTATTGGTTTTACAGAAGTGTGGAGACGCCTGACTCTCTTGTCCTTACAAGTACGTATTACTCTGTAGACTTCGAGCCGCGCCAATTCGTGAATGAAAGAATCGTCGAGACAGGCAGTTTGATGCGGGATTTGCGCTTGTACACGCCGACAGAAGGAGCTAGCGATGCAGTGATTGCAAATGTCCTTGCGCCAGCTCTGTTTTCATTCGAGGAGCCTGATCCAGAGCGGATTTTAGTCAATGCGGTCAGCTTTCGCCAAAACCCAAACCAAGATTCGAGTGCTTTGTACACGCTCACGCGCAACCGCCAGTTTGTGCAGGATACCATGTTCAACCTTTCGGGAAAACCCATTCCATCGCAACTTTGGTCGGTGCGAGAGTTAACGGAGCAGGACAGTCTAGGTGTACTCGCCTTGGAATCGCGTGCCATTGAGATCTATGCACAGGGCATAGGAATGGTGTACCGTGAGCGTATTTTTTCAGATGGTAGCCAAGAGGCCTATCGACTTAGCGGCCGCTTTTCTATGGATAGCTTGACGGCTTTGCGGGATGGGCAACGTCATTTCGATTAAGGCCCTGAGGAACGAATGGACGCACAGAGAAATCTCTTGCGCACAAGCGCCTATTGTATAATGAAACAGCAAACCGTCAGATCTAATTCTATAACGAATTGGCAGGTTACTCTCAGTTTTTGTGTTCGTTTAATTATAGCGGTCGATCTGACGGTTTTACCGCTACAACCAATTGGCAGGTTACCCTAAGTCTTTGTATTCCTTCAATTATGGAAGTAGATCTGAAGGTTGTACCGCTACAACCAACTCCCTTCTTGCAAGCTCAACGACAAACACCTGTGGCCTTTTAGCTAGTTCGAGTAAGCACTGATGTGGAGGGCACCAAAAAACTCCGCGTAATCGTTTGTAAACTTGTGGTCCGAACTCCTTTCATGAGAATCTTATTCAGTCTTCTAGTCATTTGCTGCTCGGTGGTTTTGGCGAAAGCCCAACCTAACCCGCCACAATTTGACTGCATTGTAGGAGACACCCTCACTTGGACACAGCCTACAGACCCTTGTGGAGACTTGACCTCGATCGATATTTACGGTTCGGCGAATGAAAATGGCCCCTTTAGCTTGCTCTTCAATGTCCCTGTTGCAGATGGGGCGCGAGGTGAACTAACTCCTTCGGAAAGTATCGCAAACGACTTCTTTTACCTCGTTGCAAATTACGCGACCTGTTCGCCAAGCATGAGTATTCCGAGTGATACGCTAACGGTTAGCTCAGTATTGGTGCCTAGGATAAACAACATCCGCTACACCACCACAGGCACCTTCCTGGATTGGGAATTCCCTCCAGATCCTCGTGTTACAGGGTTTCTCATCTACAAGGAAACCGACCTCGGCACAACCTTGATCGACACTGTTTTTGGAACAGATTATTTCGACCCGAACACGCAAGTAGAGAATGCTGGTTCAATTTATTTCCTCGGAAGTCTTGATGATTGCCAGTCGAGTTCTTTTAGCGACACCGCATATTCAAGTCTTACGGTACTAACAGACCGTGACGCCTGTGCCAGTGAGTTGAGGATTGGAAGATTGATTCCTGTTGAGTGGCCGTTTCCTTTTGTTGAAGCCATCATCGTTCGCGATCGATTTGGAGGTCCGACAGACACCGTGGTTGTAAACAACCCAGATAGTCTCATTGTCATTCCGGACATCGCTTCTGATACGGCCTACACGATTACGGTGACCTATGTCGATAGTGATGGCGGATCTACGACTGCGTTGCCTGTTGATCTTGGTGAAGAGCCCTTTGTTTCGAATGACATCATCGAGATTGCTCAAGTTACTTTCGAGCCAACGGGCTGGTTTTTACGTTGGCGATGGGATCCCGCGGCAGGCTATGTGGACACGGAGTACATCATTCGACGTGGAGGGCAGACCATCGAGCAAGTTGCTACCGATCCAGATTTCAATAATTTACCAGCACCTTTTACAGCTTTAGGCTTAGATGCAGATTTTGATTGGAACAACACTGAAATCTTAGTGCGCTCCACAGATGCTTGTGGCGTTGTTCGGGAAAGTAATCCAGCTACGCCAGCGATTGTGTTTGCACAAGAAACTGGTCCATTGACCGTAGATATCAATTGGGATTTGCCACAAGCTGATCCGATTGAGCTTGCTGAGTGGGACTTGCGCTTTTTCGACCTTTCGGGTTCGCGGTTGATTTTTGCATCTAATGAGGAGACCTCCTTCGTTCACGATGTTTCAGAAGTCAACGTTCGCGAGGTTTGCTATGAACTTATTACTGAGGTTCGCTTACCAGCGGTCTTACGCCGTCCTGAAGCTAGATTCTTATGGCGTTCAGCACCAGGTTGTGCCTTAAGAACTCCGCGGGTCTTCATTCCGACAGGCTATGTTCCTGAAGGCTTTACCATTGGTTTTCGTCCGCGATTATCGTTGATTGAAGGACTGTCTTATGAGTTCAAGATTTTTGATCGTTGGGGAACGCAGATTTTTGAGACCACTGATCCGTTCGAAAATTGGGATGGTCGCTACAAGGGTAAGTCTGTCCCTCCAGGCAACTACTTAGCGGCGATACGGCTAGAAGAAGCTGGCAGTCCACCCGTCAAGGTGGATGGTATCTTCACATTAGTTCGATAATTTCTTGCCGCTTAAGCAGGATGTACGTAACTTCGCGCTCCGCTAACGCGTTTGAGTTAGCAGAATCAACCTTGGTCGGTTGGCCGAGTGGTTAGGCAGAGCTCTGCAAAAGCTCGTACAGCGGTTCAAATCCGCTACCGACCTCACTTTAAAACCCTAGATGGCGAGAGCTTTCTGGGGTTTTTTGGTTATGGGTGTGTGGTGTGTATGCTCCTTCTTTCTGGTGCACTGTAGGAGTGGTAGACCAAGAAAAAAGGGCAACACAACCCAAGTTGCATTGCCCTTTTAAGGTTCGAAATAACTGAAGGCTACTTCGTTCCTTCTGCCTTACCCTTTGAACAAGCCTTTGCCTTAGCACCGCTGCAGCATGCTTTAGCAGGTGCCGCAGAGCTTCTGTCCGGAGCAGCTGTTGTTGTAGCATCGACAGATGCTGATCCAGTTGCTTTGCTTGCACAACATGCCTTGCCTGCAGATGCGCCTTTCGCACATGCCTTCGTAGCTGAAGCTGTTTTTGCTTCACTTGAGCAAGCCTTGGCTGCACCTTCTACATTGGAAGCACTCGCTTTTGAAGCGCTACATGCAGCAGCGCTCTTACAGCAACCTGGGAGCGCGTTAAATGCTGCCTCCTCTGCAGAAAGCTCATCGGCTGCATAACCGATCTTTGTGAGGACCGCCTTGAGGCTAGCTTCACTTTGTTTAGCATCGTCATACTTGACCTTGACCTTCTTAGTCGTAAGGTCGAGACGGGCTTCTTCAACGCCGTCAAGCGCGCCGAGTGTCCCTTCTATGCGATCCTTACACATACCGCAAACTGCAGATGTTTGAATCTTAATTGTTTTGAATCCAACCGTAAAGGCAGTTAGCGCAGCTAAAAGCACGCCCATGAGGGCTACGCGTGAAATTTGCTTAATCATTTTAGAGGTTTTGGTGATAGGCTCAAAGTTCGAGCCGATCTGGATTATTTTCAAAGTTAAACGATTGGCCGCTAAGTTGCCAAACATTATCATTTTGGTAACGTGTAGCGCAATCCAACATAGGGCATGATCCCCATGAGTGGAGCGTACACTCGACTTGCATCAAAAAACGTCGCTTCATTTCCTGCACCGATGATGGCCTGGGATTGGCGAAAATCCGTGATGTTTTCGGCCCCAGTATAGAGTTCGAGCATGTCATTGACGACATGCGTTACTTGGCCGCCAAGCAGAGCGAATACGGGACTTTCAAAGACTAACGGTTCTTCTACATCTGTCAGTATCACGTCTAAGACACCTTCACCCGGGAGGCGTTGAGGTCCGACAACTTGCAGGTTAGTATTGAATCTCCAGCGCTTGCTTATCGTTTCGTAATCACCTGAGAACAGTCCGCGCCAACGTGCGACGTAAGGAACCTCACGGGTGATTCCATCTGCATATTCTATCTCAGAATGGACGTACTTGTATGCAGCTTTAAAAGACAATCCTTTAATAACCTCAATGCGAACACTGCCTAAAATAGCAAGTGTCTGCGCAGGTCCAGTTGCATTGGCCACAGTGGTAAATCGAGAGGTACGCTCTTGATCAACTACAGCTAGGTTGTCAAAAACTGTTGCGTACACATCGAGGGTAAACTGCCCATTAGGGAGAAAGCTACTTGCCGACGATAGAAGCTCATTTTTTCCAAGTTCGAAATTTTTGGTTAGCGCGACCCCATAGTTCCATCCTGAGGCGAGATCTAATGGCTCTTCAATTTGAAACTCGCGTGTACTCGCCAAAAGCCTAATGTTTTCTGCAATCACTTGCGGACTGCGATAAGCTCGTCCTGCACTCGCACGGATAGCTAAGCCTTCAGAAGGATTTACTTTTAGGTTAAGACGTGGTAATGCTTGCCATCCACCGATGCTGTGGTTGTCAAGTCGAAATCCAGCAATGACAGAGACACCATACAGTCCATCAGTTGAACCTGATGGTCGTAAATAGTTATAGGTGTATTCTCCGAAAGCTCCTGTGACGTTCTCCTCGCGGTCGAAATTCGCGTCGTCCAATACCTCGTCATAAGCATCATAGCGGTGACTCAAACCAACCGTGTATTGGTGGTTTGTATTCAGCAGGTAGCTGGAATACAGTCCACTCAAATAAGCTGAACGCTGATCGGCCCTGTGAATGATAGGACCGTAGTTGTTGTCTAGTTTGTGATAGGTTGCACTTGCTATAAATCCGGCGCTCGTGTTCGGACGACTAAAGCCTAGGTAGCCTGTTTTGGCGAAAGCTTCAAAACGATCATTGGCTTGTGCCACGACATACTGAGCGCCACCATGATGCTCACCATGTTCTCCTGGTGCTAAGTGATCCGTTTGACCTCCTTCACGGCGATCTCGAGTTCCCCAAAGGTTGAATTGCGCGCGCCAGTCTTCTGTTCGGTAAAAGTGACGGAGCATTGCTGAATAGGTCTCGCGGCCAGGCTGCTCAACAAATCCATCATTATCTCGATCGTGTGCTTGCGTATTGACGCTCGAATGCATGAGCAGACCCGTTGAATGCTTATCATTCCATGGCTTGGCGAGCTGCACATTAGCTTCAAAACGACCGAGTGGATTGACAAAAAAATTGACGAAAACTGGATCTGAATCGAATGGCTTCTCTAGCTCTGTATTGATTTGGCCACTTAATGCATTTGGTCCAGTTTGGACACTTGATGCACCTTTTCCTATTTGAATCCCCGACAGCCACGTACCCGCTATAAAATCAAGCGCGAGTGGACTCGCAAGTCCATAAAGCGTAGGTCGCTTTTCCAACAGGAGCTGAGAATAAACTCCTCGAAGTCCAAGCACTTGAATCTCACGTGCACCGGTGACCGCATCGCGATAGCTAACGTCTACTGCTGCATTGGTCTCGAAGCTCTCGCCGAGATTACAACATGGTGCTTTCTTGAGTTCGGTCGTGGTGATTGACTCAACGTTACGCGGATCGAGTGTCGAGGTGTAATTACCCTGCTTAGAAGCGGTTACAGTTATGATTTCGAAGCTCTGCGGCTGTAGGGTGATCGTCGCGTCGCTAGTAACCTCATTTACAGAAAGCGTACGTGCATCATAGCCTACGTATCCGAAGCGAAGACTATCGGCGCCGCTCACATCTAGGGTCCAATTCCCGTCAGCGTCAGCGGTAGTACCCGTTTGTGAAGGAATTGCGAGGACGGTACCGCCTATAAGAGCTTGGCCGGCATCGTCTTTGAGCGTACCTGCCAGAGTCTGCGCGTGTAAGTCAGCTTTCGCCAAAACCAGCAGCGTGCAGCAGAGAAGGCCGACCTCGAATACTCGAGTGGACCATTGATGAAAGAAAGTTGAATTCATATTGTCTATTACTGAAAGGAGAAAAACTTGTGTACGACGGCTACTCTTTTGAGTACCGACAAGCTCTTTTCTAGCAGCGATAGACTTGTGTCAAGGCGCGACGCCTTGTTTGAACTATAGGTATCGGAGGCGGTGGCCTTACGTAAGGTCTTTGTACCTCCTCGATAACGAAGACATTCGATGTCTGATTAATTAAGACTGGAAAACCTGAAGGAGAGAATCCTTCGATAGGTGATTGGTCTGCGAAAGCTAGATCCAATTGAGAAGGTTCCCAATCTACTTGATCGGTACAACAGCCCTTATTCTCGGCGTCAAGCGCGGAGGGATTTTCACAGCAAGAAGATAAAGATGCGTGGGAATGCATTTGGTCCCCTTCATGTGCGCAGCTTTCAGCAGCAAGCGTTTCATGATTACACCCTGATGCACCTCCAAGCCAAAATCCAGCAGATTGGACAATGCCACCGCATAGGTGCTGCACACGCGGAAGGCCTGTAGTACTTAGAAGTACCACCAGACCAGTTAGTATGGTGAGGCATTGGCGCATAGAGACTTAACGCTGAGACGGAAGAATTTGTTTCATCTGGCATAAAATTAAGAAAAGCCCGACTGCTTACGCAATCGGGCTCTTCAAATATCAGATTACTCTCGCAGGTGCGAGAAGATAAATCTTAGTATCCTGGGTTCTGGCTGAGAACTCCTTGCTGTAAGTCAATTTGACCTTGTGGTATTGGCCACATGTCGTTGGTTGCATCATATGTAGATGCAGTCTGGAATTGACCAGGGATAAACTGACGCTCGAAAGCAACGTATGCGTTCAAGTCTTCAGCCGCAACTCCCCAGCGTACAAGATCAAACCAACGGAAACCTTCGTTTGAAAGCTCCAACATACGCTCTAGACGAAGAGCATCTGTTGCCATTGCCTCTCCTGAGAACGGCGCATCGTAAGTAGAAATCTCGTAGTTAGCAGCGTCTGTGCCATCATCGTTCTTTACGAAAGAGTCTGGGTTAGCCGCACGAGCGCGAACTCGGTTGATCAACATACGAGCTGCTTCTAGATTGCCATTTTCGATGTTAGCCTCAGCTGCCATCAAGAGTACATCAGCAAAACGGATAATGTTGAAGTTGATCGCAGTGTAACCTGCAGTCCAGCTAGATCCATCTTGGAGTGTACCAGTTTGACGCTGGTAGTAGATGAACTTCTTCGGAGAGTAAGGACCACCGTAGCCTTGGTTACGAATCCAAACCTGTCCTTGGTGTGGTCCCCAATCAAGGTAAGGGATGTCACGACGACCAACAGAGTGGTCTAGTCGAGGATCCAAAGGACCAGCATCTGGAGTGAATGGATCTGTTGACGCCACACCAAGATCACTTACAACCTGATTAGCTGGATCATTGAATGAACCGTCTAAGAGAGGAAGACCATTGTTTGTACGAAAGCTATTAACCAACGTGAAACTTGGCTGCCAAAATCCGCAGCATCCACCGATTGGTGTACCCTGAAGGTGAGAGAGGTCAAAAGCGAAGTTTGCATTGGTCACAGCACCTGTGTTAGCTGCTGCTTGGATTGCAAAGATTGATTCTACGCTGTTATCAGATTCCGCATTGAATACGTCGCTGTAGTTCGGCAATAGATCAAGTGGCAAACCATCAGAAGTAACTCCGTTGTCGATTACGTCCTGGAGTACAGTGGCAGCTTCCGTGAAGTTCTCTTGAAAGAGAAGTACTCTTCCTAGGTAAGCTTCAGCAGCAGTTCTGTTTACCATTCCTCTTGCAGACTGAGTCTCAGGAAGGTTAGCAACTGCGAAACGGAAGTCAGCTTCGATATTATCAAGGTTATCCGTGTTTGGAACACTTGCTAGTTCAGCAGCAGGAACTGTTTCGTCGAAGTAAGGAATGTTACCGAAGTGCTTGTGCAACTCGAAAAAGAAGTGAGCTCTCAAGAATGTTGCTTGCGCAATCATGTTTTGACGGAAGTCGTCAGTAACTCGCTCATCAGTTGAGCTAGATGCAATTCTGATTGCAGAGTTAGCACGAGTTACGCCCTCAAAAGCTCCACGCCACTTGTCCGCTGGGACAGAAGACGTTGCATTAAGGTTGTACGATACTACGAGGTCAATCTCGTTACCATCACCTGGCTCTGTACCCTTGTTAGCTTCTCCACCTTGGATAGATGAAGAGACCCAGTTGTATGAAGTTGCAAATCGGCTACCACCATCGAATTGGCCATTGCTGATTCCTTTAAGAACTGAGTAAGCACCGATTACGGCACCTTCAATTCCTGCAGGTGATGCAAGTGCATCGATTGTAAGAACGCCTGGTGGATCTGGCTCTAAAAACGAGTCCTCGCAAGCAGACACAAACACGGCCAAAGACAAGGCCAAGACTGGGGCTAAGCGCCAGCTAGTTTTAATGTTGTTAATCATGTTGGTAAATTTAGAAGCCAAGGCTTACACCTAGCTGGTAAGAACGAGTAATTGGATAGTTGCCGACATCAATACCAAAGTTTGTGTCATCTGAACCACCAACTGATGGGTCAAGACCTTCATATCCAGTGATAGTGAAGAGGTTGTTAGCGTTCACGAATACTCGTGCTCTGCTGATTTTGTCGCCAAGTACGCTTGCTGGAACATTGTAACCTAGAGAAAGGTTGCGCATTCTTAGGTAACCTGCATCTTCTACGTAGTATGAGTTCACCTGAGTGTTGGTACTGAAGTTAGAACCAGACTCTACAATTGGAATACTAGACCCAGTGTTAGTAGGAGACCACGCGTCAAGGAGACGAGTGCTCTTAGCTGATCCCTCTGTAAATGATACGAGGAAATCAGTGTACCATCTACTGAAGTTGAATACTTCGTTGCCGATAGAAGCGTATAGGAACGTTTCGAGATCGAAGTCTCCAAATCCTACTTTGATGTTTAGACCACCAGTGAAGTCAGGAACTGGGCTACCGATTTGAGTACGATCTGCTGCGGTAATCTGGCCATCAGCACCAGGAACAATGTTTCCTTCGTCATCAGTACCGTTGATATCTGCAAAGCGGAAGCGGCCAGGAGCTGCTCCTAATTGGAAATCATCACCTCCGGCTGCGTCGACCTCGTCGAAGCTCTGCCATAGGCCTTCAACTTGGTAGCCGAAGAAAGTAGAGATAGACTGTCCTACCTCGTTACGTACGATGTTTCCTTCCAATCGAGAGAAGCCAGCGCTTTCGAAGAAATCGATTCCTTCTGCAATCTCGAGAATCTCATTGTCAAGGAAAGATCCTGTCAAATCAGCTTGCCAGTTAAACTTGCCACGTCTGTCGCGGTAAGTAAGCAATACGTCGATACCTTTGTTATTTACAGTTGCAACGTTGACGAAAGGTGCGTTTGCTGCACCGTTAACGTTAGGAAGTGCTACAGGGAATAGTACTCCTTCGTTGCGCTTTCTCCAAAGGTCAAGGATGATCTCGAACTTATCGTTGAACATCGTTGCTTCTGCACCGATATTGATTGTGTTACTTTCCTCCCACTGTGCGTTAGGGTTTCCAATTTGTGACTGAGCGAAACCTTGAATTGCACTTGTTTGAGAGCCATCGATAGCATAAGCAGTATTGAAAATACTACCACTAAAGAGGTCAAATTGATTGATAACACTAACTGCGTTCGCGTTACCGATACGTCCTACACCACCACGAATCTTAAGGTCTGAAAGCGTTGAAGTAGGAGCTAAGAAATCCTCACCTGTTACACGCCATGCAGCAGAAACAGCTGGGAAGAATGCACTTCGGTTGTTCTCTCCAAATGCAGAAGATGCATCGCGACGAAGAACACCAGTGAAGTAGTACTTCTCATCGAAGTTATAGTTAACCTGTCCAAACTGAGATACGAACGTCCTCTGCGTGCCGAAGAATGAAGTAACATTTGGTGATGTTACGTTCGATAGAGATGCAAAAGAAGGCGTGAAGTTGAATGGGTTAATACCACTTGAGTTCGATACGTTGAAGTTGTCAAGACGGTTTGCCTCAAATCCTACAAGACCTTTGATGTCATGCTGGTCAGCAATCGTATAGTCGAAGTTAAGTGTGTTCGTCCATACGTATGATCCACCTGCTCCACTGAACTCACTGTACGTATTATTAAGGATGTTCTCTGAACGCTCATATGTTCTACGTCCAAAATTTCTTCCTTGGAAAGTGAAGTAGTTACCACCGTAGAGTGTCTTTGCATAAAGCCCCTTGACGATGTCAAGCTCTGCGTAGACAGATCCAACTACTCCAAGATTATTGTTCGTGTTGTCGCTCGCAGACTCGCGGTTTGCAAGTGGGTTTGCAGCGTTTCCGAAATTCGCTCCACCTGCGGCAGTACCACCATAACCTTCGAGGTTTGGTCCAATACGAGCAGGAAGGATAGGCGCGTTACGGAATGCTAGCAAGACATCAGTCTCCTCGTTCGCAACGTTCTGGCCTCCGCCTCCACCGATTTGGCCGAGGTTCTCAATGAACTGGAACTGAATGTTACTTCCTACACGTAGAGTTGGCAATAGGTCAAACTCAGAGTTTCCACGAACGACGTATCGCGTGAAGTCGTTATTGATAAGAACTCCTTCTTGATCTTGGTAGTTGAAGCCGAAGTAGTAGCGGCCTTTATCAGCACCACCAGAAAATCCGAGGCTGTGACGGGTAACGGTTGCAGTACGTGTAATTTCATCGTACCAATCTGTTCCAGCTATGTTCGCTGGCTGAATAAGGAACAATCCAGCGTCAGGGTCGATACTGAATTGATCTAACTCATCTTGAGTCGGCTGTCCGAATCGTGAAGTACCTGCCGCTCCAATCTGGAGGAAATCAGGGATGCGAACATTGTTCGGGTCAGAGAAATCGTATACAGGGTGTGTGATCGGTTGGTTTGGATCCTCTCCTGCCAAGAATAGATCGTTTTGGCGACCTTGAAGAATTACTTCTGCTTGTTGCTGTGGACTGAGAATGTCAGCACCAGAGCCTGCAGTTGTAAAACCAACCAAGCCATCGTAAGATACTTTAATTCCACCATCGCGTGAACCTTTCTTCGTCGTGTAAACGATTACACCACCCGCTGCACGAGCACCGTAAATAGATGCAGACGCAGCATCCTTCAAGATCGTAGTGGACTCGATGTCTTCTGCTGGAAGGAAGTTAACGCTGTTGAGAGGAATACCATCTACTACATAAAGCGGCTGGTTGTTGTTGAACGAACCAAATCCACGGATACGAACTTTAGAATCAGTACCCGGCTGTCCGTTGGAGATAACGGTTACACCAGAGGCACGTCCCTGAAGTTGCTGCTCAACGTTTCCAGAAGGAATCGCTGTTAAGCGGTCAGTAGAGATTGTTGAAATGGCGCCTGTCGCCTCGCGTGCCGTACTGACAGAGTAACCCGTTACAACGACTTCGCTAAGTGCTACTCCCTCGGAGAGTTGCACTTCTAATACATTTCTTCCATCAAGAAGGATACGCTGTTTGTCGTATCCGATGTAAGAAACGGTGATTGATTCAGAACCATCAGGAACGGTTAGTTCCCATTTACCATCAAAATCTGTGGCGGTTCCGGTTGATGTTCCCGTCACTACGACGGTGGCTCCAATAACTGGTTCACCGAGTTCATCGGTGACTGTTCCACTGATCGACTGCTGGGCGAATGCCAGCGTCGAAAAGAACAAGCCTACTAGTAAGAGTAGATGCTGCTTCATGCAAGTTTGAGTTTTCGTTTTTGGTCCTCCAAAAGACCTTAGCGTAAAATGTACACACCCTTTGGAGGGCGGAAAAGTAGACAAAATCATTATCATTTCAAGGCCATACTTCCCAAATCTTTCTAACTATTTGAGAAAAGCTATAGCTTATTTAGGTAAAATTGCGCCTAGGCATTGAACAATACGTAACATTCTAGCCTACAGATTCATTAGGGTTTCCTTCACTAAAAGAAGCATTACTCGCTACGAGGTAAGTGATAAGACTCTCACTTCCAAATAGTTACCAAATAGACTCAATTTGAACATCTCGAAATTCAGTACGGAATTGGAATTATCCACATTTTTTTCGCTCGCGTTTGTCTGTTGCGTGACAATTCTAGGTGCTTGTGGCCCTTCTACAGACAATAAAAAAACATTTTCAGAGGTAACCCCGGCCAATTCAGGCGTTCATTTTGCAAATCGCATCGCAGAAAACGACACATTCAACATCCTTGATCTCGAATATGTATACAACGGCGGAGGCGTAGGAATTGGAGACTTTAACAATGACGGACTTCAAGATATTTACCTAAGCGGGAATACCGCAGATAATGCACTATACCTCAATAAAGGAAACTTCAATTTTGAAGATGTCACAGAGAAAGCAGAAGTAGCAGCACAAAAACGATGGTGCTCAGGCGTCACCGTCGTAGACATCAATGCCGATGGATTAGATGATATCTATGTTTCAGCAACAGTACTCGAACCTGCGCATAGGCGAACCAACTTGCTCTACATCAATGATGGCCCTGACCAAAATGGCATACCACGTTTTAGCGAAAGCTCAAAAGCCTATGGTCTTGCTGATTCGACTCACTCCACGAATGCTGTTTTCCTCGACTATGACCTAGATGGCGATCTAGATTGCTATGTGCTAGTAAATCACATGGACGATAAAAGAGTGCCCAACTTGTACAGACCTAAAGTCACCGATGGGACGAGTGTAAGAAATGACAAACTCTACCGAAATGAGGGGATCGGGAAGGTCGGACATCCTGTTTTTACTGAGGTCACCAAAGAAGCGGGTATACTAAAAGATGGCTACGGACTCGGCGTCGCTGTCTGCGATCTAAATGAAGATGGATGGCCTGATATTTATATTGCCAACGACTACTTAAGCAATGATTTAGCTTGGATCAACCAGCAAAACGGGACCTTTAAAGACGAAGCGGACCAACTCACGAAACACACGAGCTATTCTGCGATGGGTGTCGATGTGGCCGATATAAATGGAGACACAAGGAGCGACATTCTTACCCTTGATATGCTTCCAGGGAGCAACTTTCGAAGAAAGACGATGGTCGCCTCAGCCAATTTCAACAACGAGCGTAATAATCGTCGGTTTAAGTATCAACCTCAGTACATGCGCAATGTGCTACAGCTAAATCGAGGAAAACTAAGTACTCAGGATAGCTTGCCAATTTTTAGCGAAATCGGATTCTTCAGTGGAATATCAGCTACCGACTGGAGTTGGAGTGTCCTTTCCACCGATGTAGACTTGGATAGCGACCTGGACCTCTTGATTACAAACGGATTCCCGCGAGACATTACAGATCTCGATTTTATGGACTACTCCTCGAGTTTGAGCTCGTACTCGTCTCCAGCCTTATTAATGGAGAAAATCCCTTCCGTCCTCATCAGTAATTATGGTTACGAAAATGATGGGAACTTGGTCCCACAATTTGAAAATTCAACTGAAAAATGGGGACTCAAACGTCCAAGTTTCTCTAGCGGCGCTGCTACTGTCGATTTAGACAATGATGGAGACCTCGATTATGTAGTCAATTGCATCAACGACTCGATCTTGCTTTATCGCAACGATACACGCACCGCAAGCCAGATCGATAAGCACTACTTACAAGTTGTTCTAAATGGCAATACTGCTAACAAGTCCGCATTTGGTGCTGAAGTAACGATTACGATTGGTGACAGATCCTTGAGAAGATACCAAAGTCCATACAGAGGATACCTCTCCACCGTATCAAAAATCCTCAACTTTGGACTTGACACCTTTTCGACTGCTGATGTTAGCGTAAGATGGCCAGACGGTAAAGTGTCTTATAGGCGTAATGTGAGAACTGATCAGCGCATCACTTTCGATCAAAAGGAAGGGAAAGTTCCAGCTTCCGCCAAAACAGTCAACATCAAACCATACCTAAGGGAAGTTGCGGCTCAAAAAGGTATTGATTTTCAATTTGAGGAAACACTCTTCGTTGATTTTGATATTCAGCGCTTGCTTCCAAGACAACTTTCGCAATTTGGTCCTGTACTTTGTGTAGGCGATGCAAATAGCGACGGACTTGACGACTTGCTCATTGGAGGACCGCTCGATGCAACGGATTTGCTTTGGCTACAAAATCAAGATGGAACCTTTGCGTTAGACGATTCTTTCATCCCAATAGATACTTTAGGTGAGACAACCAGCGCCTTATTTTTTGATGCAGATGGAGATGGTGACGAAGACCTCTACATCGCGCATGGTAGCGTAGAATTACGCCCAGGCCATGAAGGATACCAAGATGTCTTTTATAGAAATGTAAATGGCAAATTAAGTCGCGATAAGGAAGCAATTCCAGCATTCACTGAATCATCAAGTTGCGTTCGTGCTGGAGATTTTGATAGAGATGGAGACCTAGACTTGTTTGTTGGAGCAAGAACGGTAGCTGGTCAATTTCCAAGACCCGCAAAAAGTGTTATTCTTCTAAATGATGGCGGTAATTTTTCATTTAAACAAGAATGGCAGCTCAGTTCGCTCGGAATGGTAACCGATGCCGTTGTGATCGATATTGATCAAGATGGTTGGCAGGATTTATTTATTACTGAAGATTGGGGGAAAATCCGTCATTTTGAGTCTGGAAAGGCTGGTTTTAGCGAAAGCGAAATAGATGCGCTGAAAGGCAAAACCGGCTGTTGGAATAGCCTACTTTTCTTTGATGGAGACAATGATGGTGATCTCGATATTGTTGCAGGAAATCTAGGGCGAAACAACATCTACCACCGTGACGGACGAGATTTTGCACGCATCTATGCGGGGGACTTTGACAACAACGGTACGCTCGATGCTATACCCGCAACTCGATTCGATGACGAGAATGGTGAGGCCCAACTCTACACGCTCTTTCAGCGTCAAGAAAATCAGATGCAGGTAATCAAAATTAAAGATGTATATCCGTTTCATAAAGATTTCGCTGAGGCCAAAGCGGATGAAATAATAATTGCACTAGGTGGAAATGATAGCCTTACAGTTGAAGTAAATTATTTAGCAAGTATTTACCTCGAACATGAGGAAGATGGAAGCTTCACGCTACAAGAACTTCCACGAGAAGCTCAACTCGCACCTATCTATGGAATGAGTGCTGAGGATATTAATAATGATGGAACTCCTGAACTTTTACTTACGGGTAATGATTACGGAATAGAAGTGCGTTCAGGCCAGATGGATGCACTTCATGGGCTTGTTTTGTCAAAAGACAAAAATGGCTCTTGGCTAGCCTTGCCCAACATTCAAACAGGCCTAAACATCATAGGAGATGGGACAGGAATGGTGAAGGTATTGACCGCTGACGGGCAGCTTCTAAATGTAGTTGGTCAAAACAGAGGTAAACTTCTTGCTTTCGCCAAAACCGAAGCTAAAGGCACCTACAAGCGCGTAAATGATTCAAAGACGCAAGTCGATGGGCAGGCTACTCCGTTTGGAATGGGCAATGCGAGTAGTGGTGGACGATACATCCGAATGGAGTAAAGCAAATCGACTGGCATGCCGTAGCTTTCCGGCATGGCCATTTCAAATTCTAAAAGCTTTCTTTCGCTTGCAATTCTTTCTCTGGTTGTTGGCTTGGGTAATCTCTCATTTGCTCAAAAAACTGTCGAACTTCCTGCATTCTCTACCCGAGATGTATTCGACCTAGAATATGCGAGTAATCCTCAAATATCGCCTTCTGGCAAAACAATCGTTTACATACGCCGCAGCTACAACGTACTCACCGATGGTGTCGATGGAAGGTTATGGGAAATTGATGTAGCCAGTAACACACACCGGAAGCTGACCACGAACGAACGTAACGAGTCCAACCCGCATTGGAGTCCGTCAGGAGATCGGCTTGCCTTTACTTTAAGTACTGACAATGGGAGCGAAATTTATATCCGCTGGACTGCTACGGGGCAAATGGCTAAAATCAGTAGTCTCCCTGCCTCACCAAGCGGGATGCAATGGAGTCCCGATGGGAGTCAACTCGCCTTCAGCATGTACGTCGAAGGAAAAGAAAGGGGAGGTGATTTTGGCCTAAGTATGCCTGCCAAACCTAAAGGTGCGAAATGGGCCGATGCGCCGCGCGTCACGACAAGGCTGCGACATGAGCAAGATGGTCGCGGGTACCTCAAGCCTGGCTTCAGTCAACTCTTTGTATTGACCGCTGAAGGAGGTACTCCTCGACAGCTAACCAGTGGCGAATTCCAACACGGAAGTGATTTTGACTGGCTTGGTGATGGAAGCGGACTGATCTTTAGCGCTAACAGGAGAGCTGATGCTGATACGGAGTTCAGAGACAGTGACGTGTTTATGGTGACTCTTTCTGATACTAGCGTTTCGAAGTTGACAGATCGATACGGTCCAGATAATAATGTGACCGCTAGTCCTGATGGAAGGTGGATAGCCTACCTCGGTTACGAATATAACAGGCGAGCTTATCAGCGTAATCTTTTCAATTTAATGAGCACTTCAGGTGCATCAAAGAAGGTAATGGCAAAAGATTTTGATCGCTCGCCCAGCGACCTTACTTGGAGTAGCGATAGTAAAAGTTTATACTTCACATATACAGACGCCGGATACAACAAACTTGCCCGCCTCAATGTGGCCAGCGGTGAAATCTCCGACGTTGTAAGTGACCTTGGAGGAACCACGCTTGGAAGACCATACACTAGCGGGAGTTATTCGCTTTCGCAAAACG
This sequence comes from uncultured Saprospiraceae bacterium, assembly GCA_937923485.1. Lineage (GTDB taxonomy): Bacteria > Bacteroidota > Bacteroidia > Chitinophagales > Saprospiraceae > CALDTK01. Next base: position 12,859 of record CALDUE010000036.1, on the reverse strand, counting down.
GAACGATCGCTTATACCATCTCAAGACCAGATAGGCCCGCGGACGTGGCGATAGTTGCTCCAAAAAGTTCGCAAGGAAAGATCCTAACTGCTTTAAACGAAGATCTGCTTGGGCAACGAACATTAGGAGAGATTCGCGAAATAAAATATAAAAGTGTTCCAATGAAATATGGGGCGGACACGACCTCAGCACTTGAAATAGAAGGTTGGGTTGTGTTGCCACCCAACTATGATGCTGCTCGTAAATATCCGTTGATCGTCGAAAATCATGGCGGTCCAATACTTGCCTATGGTCCCCATTTTTCGGCTGAAATTCAACTCTACGCTGCTCAAGAGTATGTAGTTTTTTATCCGAACGCTAGGGGAAGTACAGGATATGGAGAGGCCTTTAGTGACGAGCTTTACCGTGCATATCCTGACCGTGATTACGACGACGTGATGGCAGGAGTTGATTATGTAATTGAGCAAGGCCTCGTTCATCCAGATAGTCTTTACGTTACTGGTGGTTCGGCAGGCGGAATCATGGCCGCTTGGATGGTTGGTAAGAATGATCGCTTTAGAGCGGCGGTAGTGGCAAAGCCTGTGGTAAACTGGATTTCAAAGACCCTCGTAGCGGATAATTACTTCTATTATGCCAACGGAAGGTATGAAGGTCAGCCGTATGAAAACCCGCTGCATTATTGGAGTTTTTCTCCAATAAGTTTGGTCGGAAACATCACCACACCTACTGCGGTACTCGTAGGCTTAAACGATCTGCGTACGCCACCTTCAGAAGCTAAGCAACTCTACCATGCACTTAAATTGCGCGGTATTCCTACAGCTTTAGTAGAGTTTCCAGGAGCTAGTCACGGCATAGCTAGCCGCCCAAGTCAACTCGTACAAAAAGTGCAGTGGACTTTAGGTTGGTTCGAAAAATATAGCAACCGGAGGTAAATCTGACTGCTATTCGTTTAATAAACTCATTTTTAAATATGCGAACCTCTCTCCTTTTATCGCTCGCCTTTCTCATTATTGTTTCATGCAATGACGATGATGATGATCTTCCAACAGTCGAAGTGACCGATATCGAAATTGTTACAGGGATTGCACTCACAGATGTGAACGGACAAGGGTTTGGAGCAGTAGGGAATCCTAATAATTATGGGGACCTAGTTCTCTTTCCGAATCCCCCCGAAGACGTACAGACGGCTATATTAACATCTAATGAAAATATTGTCAGCCTAGAATTGGTACCTGCCGAGAAAAATGGTGAATTCTCTGAGATTGAAGTGAGCGCAGCATTTGATCAATTTGAGGGTTATTCGGAAGATGAAATTCAGGCGTTGACAAGTCGTTCTCTTACCTCGTCACAGCCATTGGCTAGCTTTAGATATCAGCTCGATGGACTTGCACCAGGTTACTATCGCGTTATTGCGACCGACGAGGCGGGCGCGCAACATGGGTCAGCCATATTCATAGATTCTACCCTCTCTTTTCCTGGCGAAATACGAGATACTCTCCTAGCGAATTGCCCGTAGAGAAATATTGAGCAACAGAAAGCTTTTCATGCAACCCTGTTAAAAAACGACAGTCTCTTTGTCTAAATAGGCCATGTTATGCGACCAAAATTTACTCAGCTTCTCGTACTTCTCTTTTTATTATTCGGATTGAATTCACCTTCTGCTTTTGCCATTACTGGCATCCCTCAACGGGTACAAGAAGTTCAGTCAACGCAGCAGTTTTCATCATCTTCTTTCGAAGTGACTGGCGTCAATAAATCAGCTTTAAAGCTGAACTTGCGTGAGCAAAAACGCCTTAATAGGCAGAAAATTCGCAAACAACGGCGCGCCAGAAGAGCACGAGCTTCCGTAGGGAATATTACCCTCGCTGGCATTATAAGCCTAGTTGGAGGAATCGTTCTGATTGCTGTCACTACAGGCATCTCCGGCATCGTGTTCGGCATTTTAGGAGCGGTACTGATACTCGTAGGATTATCCTTTTTAATCCTCGGCATCTTCGTAGACCTCTAGCGTAAGCGCAAGTCTAAACAGCCTTATTCAAATCGAATGGGAGTATTCTTAGGCGCAACGATTTGATAATTGACAATTAGTTTTTCTTCCTTGGCAGGTTTTAGCGAAAGCTTCCAAGTGAGCTTTCCTGTAAATTCATCTAAGTCAGGTTTGCCAGTAGCATTCTTTAATTCAACAGTAAGCTCGTCTTTCTGACTGACTGGAATTTGATCTTCGACGAGGACATCAATCGCGACATTTCGCGTATTGCGTAATGTAATTTGGTAACCAAGGTTGTACTCTTTTTTCCCGCGGATAAACTTGGTATCACTACCCTGCCCCCTACCTGTACGTTTTACGACGAGACGCTTATCTGGTCCCAATCCAACAGTAAGCGTATCACTATTCTGCTGTGTGTTTAAATAGGTCTTACCGAGATAGCGACCATCAAGGTGGGTGCGCGTTTGTGCAGCGAGTAAGTTGAGCGTATCCCAGCCGGTAATTACCGCTTCGAGGTAAGCTTGCTGTTCACGCTTTGGTACGATACGGTAACGTAGGTCGATTGGGAGTTCGTTCGAGGTCAATTTTACGGATGAAGACTTTCCGTTAGCGACAAGGCTAAAAGGTCGATCTATTTCGTAAAGGCGTGCCGCTGCAGAGTTGCTTTGCGTGGCATAGGTAGCTGCGTAAGCGACATCTGCGCTCGCGTTTTGCAGCGGCGCATAGACGACTTCTTCTTCGGCTGTTTGCTTTCGTTTTTGCACAGTGCCAGCTACTTGGCTTTTGAGGTCGTATTCAGCATTACCACCTAAAAAAATCGGTGAGAGCGTTGGTGGCGTCAGCCTTGAATTAATATTAGTGTTGCTCAATGTGAGCGCTACATTTTCCCAATCAATGCCTGTATTCTGACGGATGTCAGCTGCTAAAACCAATTGCGACTTTGAAGTTCCTTCCGTCTGGACATAAAGGTCATAGTTTGGATTCCAGCTGGCCGCATTAGTAATGTAGCTCAGCTCAAAATTGAATGCGCCGCCACGCTCAGCAATGACTTTTGCGACGATTTTTCCAACTGCGCCGTTTTGGTTCGGTCGAATTGCATTAATGCGTTGTTCGAGCACGAGTATATCCTTGTTGATTTCGGTAGCTTTCTCTACCAAGTCAAGACGAGCAACTCTTGCCGCCGTGGCGAGTTCGTTGTGCAACTGGGTCGCTTCGCGAATGCTCGCAGCAGAGTAACCGGATGTTTCACTCTGTGCTATCAGGCGATTTGCTTTGAGAATTTCGATTTCTTCATCGTATCCTTTTTGCTGAATGGCATTTACGGCAAGCACCTTTCGGAGCCCTTTCAATTCCTCTCTAAGTTTAATGAGGCTATCAGGTTCTGAACCGGCTTTTGGATTTACTCTGGTGTACTCCACGGCAAAGATTCCTACACTTCGATCTATGGCAAGCTGGATGCTTCCTGGATTGATATTACGTTCTAGACCTTCAAGAATAATTTCTTGCTCGCCTGCTTTTAAGGTAAGCGATCCGGTCCTTGTGAGCAGTGCCCCTTGCTGATAGATAGTAACTTTTTCAAGTTTGGAGGGGACAGAGTTCGCGCTCTGCGAGTCCCTATCAGCTTGCGCCAAAACAGGGGTTAGTCCAACAAGGAAAACGAAGACGGTAAGTACAGAAAGTCGAAGAAAAGTGCTTTGCATACTATAAAGATGCGCTGAGTTCTTGAATTGCATAAAAGTAGGCTCCCGAACCAAGCAGGTAGTATTTATCATGCAATACACTTTTGCCCAGAACGGAAGCCACGAATCACCTATTCATTCAAAATTCACCTTCACAAACTTTCCTGCTGTCACTTTATAGGCTACTTCAATTTCTTCAGCGCTCGCTGCTGCGAGGCTTAAGTCCCAGGTGAAAATTCCAGTCTGGGTATCGTGTTTTGGCGAAAGCCCAGCAGAAATCAATTCGACCTCGGTTTCTTGTTTCTTGCTTAAAGGCATCTGGTCTTCGATCACTAATTTGATAGCCTCTTGCCGGGTATTTCGGACTTTGATGATGTAGCCTAGGTCATAGTTTTTTCTGCCACGTACAGGCTTACGCTCGACGAGTTGCTTGGCACTTTCGCGTTCGATGATGATGCGTTTGTCTGCCCCGAGCGGCAAAAGCAACGTATCAGATGGCTGGTTGGCGATTAGCACCGTTGTGCCTAAGTATCGGCCATCGAGGTGAAGACGCATTCTACCATCTGAGAGTCGCAAAGTGTCCCAACCTGTAACGATGCCTTCGAGATAAACGGTTGGATCAATCTTCGGGACTGATCGATAACGAAGGTCTAAAGGGAGTATATGCGAGGTCAATCGTACTGCGCTTGAAGTGCCGTTGGCAGCAAGACTAACTGGATAATCAACGGTGTAGGTGCGAGAAGTGAGCATACTCTTTTCGCTGGCGAAGGAGATTTGTGGAACAGGTTCAGTGGATGTCCCGAGATAACTATCTGGACTACCCAATGGATTTTGGTTGAAAAAATCGTCGTTAATGTCAGACTCGACAACGAGCGTGCCCGTGACCCGCATGCCGTCGATAATGTACTGCGTTGCGTTACTCCTACCTCCTCTCATACTGATCGCCTCCCCAAAATCTTCGGCACTGGCCCCAGCTGATAGACTCGCTATGGCATTAATGGAATTGGCACCAAGAAGCTTCACTTGTTCAGCAGTGAGCATCATTCCATTTGCCCCTAGCTGATTGTAAGCATTGTTCTCTCCTAGATAGAGTCGTCTCAAACTCGGCGCCATCTTGCGTTGTTGTGGGTTTCCTGTACTCAGTGAGAGCTCGACATCTTTCCAATCTATACCAGTGCGTTGGTAGATATTACCGACAAGGACAAGCTCTGCAAACTGATTTTCGACAGTTTTAGAGAAGAGATCATAGTCGGGCGTCCAGCCAGCATCTTGAACGAGGTAGCTAAGTTCATACGTATAGGTGCCGGGGCGATTCGCAATGCTGGTTACATAAATTTTGCCGATATTTTGTGGAACAGTTGGTCGAACTGTCGCAATCCTATTGTCGACTTGAGTGGCCTTTTTATCTAGTTCCTCAAATTCAAAACTTAGTTTGACCAACGCATGCTTGGTTGCACGAACGCTTTCACTTATGAGCTTTGCACCACGCTGTATTTCCTCGGGCTCACTCGTTCTTCTTGAGAAATTTTTATTGGCATTGAGTATTGCAAGTTCTTCATGGAGTGCTTCGATATCCGCTCCGAGCATTCTTTTTTCAAGTTCTATTTCTTGACGAAGTTTTCTGAGATCCACGAGGCTATCAGGCTCTATGACTTTTCGATTTGGATCTGTTGAATAGGCGATTGAAAAAACACTGGCATCATCCGCAATAGCGATTTGAATAGTGGATGGGGCTATCCCAATTTCGAGTCCAACGATGGAGAGAATGTTCTCTCCTTCTGTGAGCGTTACTTCGCCAGTACGCTTGATGAGTGCTCCTCGCCGATAGACGGTGACTGCCTCTAGCTTGCTTTCTGATACGGTCTGTTCATGTGAGGCTGTGGCATCTGGATGATTACAGTCGAGTTCAGTTGCAAAGAAAGAGTTCCGTGAAAAGGACGAGGCTGCATGCGCAAGCACGGGGCTTTCGCCAAAACCTGTGATAAGAAGGATAAGGATGGAGTAGAATGTAGAAATTCGCATGACTAGATGTGTTAGATGAGTTATCTAGCTGATGCAAGCCCTTGTCAGATTGCACATCACAACGTTCCAATATGTCGCCCAGTACACTTTTCTCTTTTGCTAGTACGGTTGCTTTTCTAGGTTGGCTAGGCTTGATTTTCTTGCCTAAACCTTGGCGCTACCGCTTTCCGATCGCGTTATGTTCACCTGCACTAGCCTTGCTTTATGCTGTCCTAATCTTCCCTGCATTGCAAGGAATGGACCCGATGGCTTTCTCCACCCTTGAAGGAGTGATGAGCTTACAAGGCAACGAGCTTGCTGCACTCGTTGGCTGGGTGCATTACCTCGCATTCGACCTTATGGTTGGGTAATTGCCAACGACGCTGATCAACAAGGCCTTAATCGATGGCTAATGATCCCTGCTTTGCTCCTCACCTTTATGCTGGGACCTGTTGGTTGGCTCGTCTACTTGTTCATCCGGACGGCCTCAAAAAGGGGATGGAGTGTTCGGTGGCAGTAATGGTTTGGCCTAGAACGACGCCTATGTAGTATCTTGAGGCTATGATTAACTCCTCTCCAATATTGAGATGTGCGTTCACCTTACTGCTATCGTGCGTAGTGGCGGTTTTGGCGAAAGCCCAAATCGAACACCAACAAGCTTGGCAACTCGCCTTACTTGAGATGGAAGATGGAGACACCTTGCACCTTCCTGAGGGGACGTACACACTTACGGAGAGTCTACTCGTGGATGGTTATGATGACGTCGTAGTTACAGGAGCTGGAATGGATAAAACCATCCTCCAATTCGAAGGTCAGAAAGCAGGATCCGAAGGATTCAAAGTGAGCAATTGTAATCGCTTTACAATGAAGGATTTCACGATCTTGAATACCGCGGGTGATGCGATTAAAACGCAAATGTGTGATCAGATTAATTTTTTGAATTTAGAGACAAGCTGGACTGGAAAGCCAAAATCAACCAATGGTTCTTATGGACTTTATCCTGTGCAGTGCACTAATGTCCTTATCGATGGATGCAAGGCTAGAGGTGCGAGCGACGCAGGTATTTATGTAGGACAAAGCAACAAAGTAATTGTGCGTAATTGCACAGCAATTGAAAATGTGGCAGGCATTGAAATAGAGAATACTACAAACGCAATGGTCTACGACAATCTGGCCGAAAATAATACTGGAGGAATCCTCGTTTTTGACTTGCCTGGACTCATTAAGAAAAGAGGAGGCCATATAGAGGTCTTCAGAAACGAGGTAAGATCTAATAACCTAAAAAATTTCGCACCTAAAGGCAATATAGTTGCTCAAGTTCCTCCTGGTACAGGCGTTATGGTGCTAGCAACTAGTGATGTAGCAATTCATAGAAACACCATCGTAGAGAATAGGACGACTTCGATAGCTGTTGTGAGTTACTACATCACAGAATTGCCTATTCAGGATGACGCGTATGAGCCCATTCCTCATGAAATCACTATCGATGGAAATAACATCGAGCGGAAGCATCAATGGCCAACTTTTAAGAATAAGATTGGCAAGTTGCTCGCCTTTAAGTTTGGTCGTAAAGTGCCGCCTATTATCTACGATGGCATCACCGAAGAAACATTAGCCGGCAAGGATCTCGACTTTTCTAAGAACGCTGTTCTACTAATGGGTAAGCAAGCTGATTTTGCAGTTCTTGATGCTGCGCGGAAGTTCAAAGATATCCTAATCAATCCTCCAGCTTTTATCTATACTGGCCTTGATAGCCCTATATATGATTCGTTTGGGCTATAATACCTACATATCTGTCGGACTATTCGCTTGCCTTAGCTGGCTACTGGTAAGCCATAGACCGCTCGTTGAAAGCAGCACCGAAAAACCATTGAAATTACTCTCTGACTACGGTTTGTTTATCGGAGATCTCACTGACATGGTGCCCGCAGAAAATGTGTTGCCTTACGAACTTAACACGCCACTTTTCAGCGATTATGCACATAAAGCGAGGTTTATCTATTTGCCAGAAGGAACACAAATGGCCTGGGATCCCATCGAGGTATTTGACATACCGCAGGGCGCTATTATCGTCAAGCATTTTTATTACAAAGCCGATGAGCGTGATCCAGATTCAGAAAACCGATTTATTGAAACACGTATCCTTAAAAACACATCAAAAGGCTGGAAGGCTTGGGGATATTGGTGGAATGACGAGCAGACCGATGCGGCGTATAAAGCGCTCGGAGGCAAAACAGACGTGACGTGGACTGATGTGAAAGGTAAAATTCGCGAGGTACATTACGAGTCACCTAATCAGTTTCAGTGTAAGAGTTGCCACAGCTATAATGGTAAGATCAAACCTATTGGTCCTGCTGCACGCCAATTGCACGGTGGCAAGGTTGATTACGTAGGTAATTGGGTAGAAACTGGAGTCCTAACAGGGTCTCCTGCCGATCATAGCACTTGGCCCGTCATGGATTGGAAAGCAGAAGGAGTCACTGTTGAAGTGGCCGCACGCGCATACCTGGATGCGAACTGCGGCTATTGCCATCGCCATGAAGGTCCAGCGAGTACTTCAGGTTTGTTTCTTCACGACAAATACCCGACTGGCCCAGAAACGGGCGTGCTTAAAAGTCCTGTTGCTGCGGGTAAGGGGTCTGGAGGACGTACCTATGACATCCTTCCGGGAAAACCTGAAAAGTCTATTCTTTATTACCGTATGAAAAGCAACGATGCGGCCGTCCGTATGCCAGAGGTTGGCAGGAGCATCGCACATGAGGAGGGGCTGGCATTGATCAAGCAATGGATTGAGGAGTTAGAATAGTACCCCTATTAGGACCTAGCATTGGTGCGGGATGGTCGGCCGAGTAGCGGCTCCGCCTGCAGGCCGACAATCCCGTACTAATGCTGGGAATCATTTCGCCACTCTTCTTCCACCCACTTCGCTTGAGCACTATCAAAGCGCCGGGGTTGCAATGCCGCAAAGAAGAGGTCTTCATCAAATTGATGAAAGGCTCTTCCATATTTCAAAAGGTATTTTGCATGAAAGTCTACATAAGCTTTTTCTCCTCCAAAGAGCTCAAGTAAATAGTCATGATCTACAATTTGATATAATTGCTTTCTAAGTGAACTCCACATATAGAATTCTTCTACTGTTGCGATGTGATGCTTTACATAGTTAAAGCCGACGTAGCCGCATAGTGTCCTTGAAAAAAGCTGACCGAATTTGCCTCCTTTGTCAGTCAATCCATGAAGGGTTGGACGAATAAAGAGTTGCCCTTCACGATTCCAGCGCGAATTGTATCTCCTTGTGTAACCACTAATTGCCCCCGAAAGCGTGTTAGATATAAATTTCTGATAGTTTATCTCACTGGCAAGAAATGCCTCGTCTGATGGACTATAGCTAGAGGTAGGCTTCGTTAGTAGACTATTCCGAATTTCAGATTCGGAGCGAGTCTGAATGGCTAAGTGGTAGTGATTACCGCATAGACAATATACTAAAATACGAAAGCAGTGATGCAGCTTAAAGCGCAACACATGCTTTAAAAACCAGTGGCAATCCTTGTCATCTTGAAAAAGTGTACTTCCTGGAATCGCCTTGCCAATCACATGGTAAAAAAGTTCAGGACGCCACTCATCCTGCATAAAAAGTCTCGAAATTCGAGTGCCATTTTGCTGCTCGTACATTCCTAAAAATAAGGAAGAAACTGAAGAGGTATGATAGAGCTAGTTCACTACCTAATTTCTTCGCGGGGTGGTCAGCCGAAAAGCGGCTCCGCCCGCGAGCTGACCATCCCGCGAAGAAATTAGAATTACCTACTCCTCTAACCTACGCACCATCGTCAAAATCACAGCGACGCCGATAATCTCTGACTCTCGCTCTTCTTCTGGTAGGTGGCTTTGATCCTTGGCTTCGAGCTCTACGTCTCGTAGCTCAACTCGCCAACGAACGATTCCCTTTGCAATGTCATCGTCTTCGCGAAGCTCTTGCCATGTCTTGTCGAGAACAGTGAGACGGACGCCTATTGTCGTACCTGGATATACAGGCTTGGTAAAGCGACACGTATCGATTCCATAGTTGAGTAGCACTGGACCTTTCTTCGCATGTACGAATAGGCCTGCAGCCTTACTCAGCAAGTAGTATCCATGCGCTACCCTGCCCTCAAACAAGGTATCTCCGAGACTTGTCTCGTCAACATGCGCGTAGAAATGATCCCCACTTACGTTGGCAAAATTGACAATGTCAGCAACCGTTACCGTGTGATTAGCTGTCGTGTAGGTTTCGCCAACAACTAGTTCATCCCAGTACTTTGCAAATGGGTGAACCCGGTCTTCGAATTGCGCGGCACCTTCTTGATACTGTTGTGTTAGAGCAGTGACCATGGTTGGGTGCCCTTGGACAGCACAACGGTTCATGTAATGTGCAACGGAGCGCGTTCCGCCGAGTTCTTCGCCTCCACCTGCACGACCCGGTCCGCCGTGCTTCAAGCCTGGCATTGGGCTACCATGGCCTGTGCTTTCTTTGGCTTCGCGGTTGAGGATATGGATGCGGCCATTGTACGGCGCAGCCCCATAGGTGAACTCCCGTGCGATACTCGGATCGTTGGTTACCATAGTAGTAACCAGTGAACCTTTGCCTTTGGCAGTTAGCTCGATCGCATCACCTAGGTCGGTATATGGCATGATGGTCGCGACAGGACCAAAGGCTTCGATTTCGTGCGTAGTCTTGTTTTTGCTTGGATTTTTATCGAGAAGAATTGTTGGAGCATGGAAGGCACCATCATCTGCGTTTGCACCAACAAGGTTTAGGCGATCTGGGCCACCGATGACAATCTCCGCGCCGCCTTGAAGTGATTCTATAGACTCTCCAAGCTTACCGAGTTGATCTCGATTGACCAATGCGCCCATGCGTACGGACTTGTCTCTTGGATCCCCGATGGTTGTTTTGGCGAAAGCTTGACCTAAGGCAATTTGCACCTCTTCAACCAGACCTTCTGGCACCATGATCCGACGGATCGCAGTACATTTTTGACCGGTCTTCGCGGTAACCTCTCGACGAATTTCTTTGATGAATTGAGCGAACTCAGGAGTATCTGGCGCCGCATCTAGTCCCAACACAATTGCATTGAGAGAATCTGCCTCCATATTGAAGGGGATACTTTCTTCAATAATTCGTGGATGAGCACGAAGCTTTCTTCCTGTGCTCGCCGAGCCTGTAAACGTGACCACATCTTGGTGCATCAGGTGGTCGAGTATTCCACGTCCAGTACCTGACACGAGTTGCAATGCGCCTTTCGGCAAAATCCCCGATGCGTGGATGTCGCGCACCATTGCCTCGGTAACGAAACTGGTCATTTCACTGGCCTTGATGATTGCTGGCATTCCACCCATGAGTGTCGCGCTCAACTTCTCGAGCATGCCCCAGATGGGAAAATTGAAGGCGTTGATATGTACCGCAACACCATGCTTAGGAACCAAAATATGGTGTCCGGAAAAGCTTCCTTGTTTTGAAAGGCGTACAGTGTCTCCCTCTACATGAAAGGGTTGATCTGCAAATTGACGGCGAAGGCTTGCGTAGGCGAACAGGGTTCCCAACCCGCCATCGATATCAATCCATGAGTCAGCCTTCGTTGCCCCCGTACGGTAGCTAATCTCATAGTACTTCGCTTTGCGATCTTCGAGATAGAGCGCCAATGCTTTAAGCATGCGTCCCCGCGCAGGTGTTGTCATCTTCCGTAAAGCTTGACCGCCCACATCGCGTCCAAAGGCTAAAATGCGCTCGTAATCAAGCTCCTCATTACCAGCGGTTGCTACGATCGAACCATCAACGGCATCGTATTGCGGAATGCCATCCCCTTGATGAGGGGTCCAAGTATCGAGAATGAAATCGTTGGTGCGCTTTGACATAAGTTTCAATTTGAGCTAGGGCTTGCGGCTAAGATACGGAAGGTAGCGCAGCAAACGAACACTCGTTCGTTTTCAGGAATACAAGTTTTAAAACCTGTTAGGCTGTAGTGGTTGAGACTAGTAGGCCTTTCTTCGAAAATGAATCCTTAATAAGTTGGACAGAAGAATAATCGATCTTAGAAAATTTTATTTCAAAACTATATCCAGATTTCATGATAAATTTGAAATTGGATACGGAAGCTTCTAACCTAAGTATGTCCTTCCAATCAGCCACTCTCCTTGCTGTATATGTCCTGAAAATATAATCTATTCCTGTTTTTCGAATAGCAAAGTAAGGTAGACTGTAATAGTCTCTAGTAACGCTAGTTAGGACGAAGCAAATGAATGAGCTAAATAAGTAACTATCGTTACTTTCCCTATATAATTTCTTGTATAAAACTGTATTAGACTTCGAAAACTTACTCATTTAAAACCTTGCTAAAAACGCATCTACGTCATCACTCCATTTGGTATCCATATACTGTTGAGCAGTCGCCATTTCTGGTAAATATGGAGCTACGGCTATTTCTGCAGCAGTATTAAGCTGCCCGAGGAAATTTAAATACATCAGCAATGTTGCTCCTCGCAGATGATTTGCATTATCAAGTATGTAGAGGTCAACTAACATTGGATCTTGAAAACGTCCGAGATGCCCTTTTTTTACGAAGTCACGTAGACTAGACGTTCGAATATCTGCAAGGCGAACGAGGGCAAGTATACCTTCTGCATCTTCTTTTGCATGGTGCGTATTATACGCGCCAACTGCTGTCTTAATACTCTTCAAATATAAACTTTCAAGCGAGCCATCAGGGTAAGAAATATGTTCGGGAGCTGCATTAAGGCTATCGCTTTGATAAGCCATAGAAAGCTTGAAAAAAGCCTGCAAGTATTGATTAGACAAGTCCTGATCTATCGACTCATCGGGAGCTAGATAATGGGCTCGCTCTGTCTCAAGTAAGCCGCGGACAAAGTCTTTATTCTTAAACGCGACCAGAGCCTTGAGCTGCACCTTGGCAACTGGGGGTAAGTCCATTTCTTCAATTTCCTCAGCTGTTGGCGTGCCCTCTTGAAGTGTGGTCATCCGAGCATACGCCAAGGCCAATCGGTTTGAATAAGGGTAAACTTTCTTCCCATCCACTATCAACTGAAGAGCCTCTGCATCCCTTCCCATGTTAGTAAACAGTGCGCTTTTGCCTAAATACCATCTTGAATTTGGAGCGCCAAGTGTGGCTGCCTTATCGTAATGGAAAAGTGCCGCATTGAA
>CALDUE010000035.1 GCA_937923485.1 uncultured Saprospiraceae bacterium | reverse complement strand
CAAAGAACACAATGCTATACGCCCCTTTAGGAAGCGTAGGCCATAGCTGTGCTGTCACAAGTCGCTGCTGAAAAAGATAGATCGTGCCTGTCTGACAACATCCTGTCCCGCAGTATTGCAGGACGCCCTTTGCGATTCAACTGCATGCCTACTTGTCCGTCCCTATTAGCAGTCCGAGATCCGACATCCCAAATCCCAAGTACCTAAGCAGGAATCACGTCAGTGATTACTGACTTAATAACCTCAACCTCATACCCCCTCCGCATCCCGTACGTAATTAAATCTTGCCGTTTGGCGTACGGGTGTAAGTCTGACTTCTGCTTCTCGTATCGCTTTTCGAGTACAGACTTAAGGGTGCCTTCGTAGTCGTACTCTTCTAATTCTTGCATGGCAGCTTTAATGCAATACTTGCTGATTTGGCGCTTTTTCAATTCAAGTTGAATACGAATACGGCCCCACTTTTTCATGCGAAACTTGCCTCTTGCATAGCTTCGGGCAAAGCGCTCTTCGTCGAGGAAGCGCGTTTCGATCAGCTTGGCCATGACATGGTCGACGTCTTCACCATACAGGCCGACTTCATAGAGTTTGCGGCGGACTTCTTGGTGACAGCGATCTTGATAGGCGCAGTATCGCTCAAGTTTCTTCAGCGCCTGGTCGGGCGTGGAGCGCTGCTTATTGAGCGAGTTATTTCGTTGCCAGGCCAAGTGAAGTTTTTAGAAGGATGGAGCGTGGAAGTTAGTGGAGTAGTAGCTACAGTAGGTCTTTGAAAACAAGCTCTACATCAACTTCGGGTGGTAGTAGCACGGCTTGCCATCCGCGTGCATGAGCAGCATCGATGTTTTCGGGGCGGTCATCGATAAAGAGGATTTGGCTTGCCGGATGATCAATTCCACCTTCCGCAGCGGCATAAATTGCTGGTTCTGGCTTTACGGCACCGACCTCGTATGAGTAAAAAATCTGCTCGAAAAAGCGCGTTTCAAAATCTGGGACGCCAAGTTCGGCGACGTGCTTGCGCACCCATTCGATGTGCAGGTCATTGGTATTACTCAAGACGTACAGCGGAAATCTTTGTTGGAGCTGCTCCAACAAGTCAAAGCGTTTCGGCTGAATGCCGAGTAGGATACGGTTCCAGTATTTGGTGACCTGTTTTTTTCTTGAGTGCAGCGAGTAATCCTGCGCTTGCTGCGGGAGCGGAAGCTGAAGTTGCTCAACAATGGCTTTCAAAAACGCATCAGTACTCAGCTCGCCCTTCTCATACTTCAACCAGAGACCTACTTCTGCGACCCACTGTTTGAACGAGGCGAGTTCTTTTTCATTGATACCAGCAGGCCAATCCTTGCCGTAAAAGTCATTGTCGAGGTCGATCAAGACATTGCCCAGATCGAAGACGATGGCACCCACAAGCGACCAATCAATTTTAGGTGGACTCCAAGTTGGTTTAGATGCTTGCATTGGCGTAACTTTGCGCCCGCGAAGGTGGTACCTGCAAATTTGCAGGCCAAATCGGAGAAGATGAATTACGTCAATTCTTTCCGAAATCACCCGAAGGCCCCTTAGCTCAGTGGTTAGAGCGCCCGGCTCATAACCGGTCGGTCCTTGGTTCAAATCCAAGAGGGGCCACTTTTTCTTTTCTGCTGTCCCGTGCTCCGACGAGGATCCTCGCGTTACACGCGGGACTTTCGCTGAAAACCTACTAGCTTGAGGTTTTGGCGCTTTTCATAATAAATTCTTTCTCTTATGGCTTTTGGATTTCACAAACCGGGCGACAAACCAAGTCGTGACCGTGATGACCGCAATGCTGATAGAGACGAGCGTCCAAAACGTGATGAGCGTGAGGATCGTAGCCCACGTGAAGAGCCTCGCAACGAAGAGCCACGCAACGAGGAACGACGAAGCGAAGAATCTAGAGAACGTCCTGCACCACGTGAAGAAAGGCCAATGGATCCTTCCTCAGGAGAAGGTCGCACGATAGGTCGTGGATACGGCTCGCGCCGTGAAGGCGGAGAAGAAGCTCCTCGCAGAGCAGGAGGGAATCCTTATCCAGCTCCAAGAGAACGCAGAGAAGAACGTGGCGACAACCCTCGTCAAGAGCGCCGCTCATTTGGAAATCGCGATGACCGTGGTGGAGATCGTAGAGATGATCGCAGCAGTTTTGGAAACCGTGACGACCGTGGAGGATACAACCGAGACGATCGTCCGCAGCGCCGCGATGACCGTGATTTCGGTGGAGACCGACGTGATGATCGCGGAGGATACAACCGAGATGATCGAGGTGGATTTGGTCGACGCGATAACCGCGGAAGAGATGACCGTCAAGGAGGCGGACGTTGGGACGGGCCACCACGTGATGATCGCCGTAGTTTCGGAAACCGTGATGACCGTGGTTTCGGTGGAGACCGTCGCGATGATCGCGGTGGGTATAACCGAGACGACCGAGGCGGTTTTGGCCGTCGTGATGACCGCGGAAGAGATGACCGACAGGGTGGTGGACGTTGGGATGGGCCACCACGAGATGACCGAAGAAGTTTCGATCGCCGCGATGATCGTGGCTACGGAGGGGATCGCCGTGATGATCGCCGAGGCGGGTATGACCGTCGCGACGACCGTGGTTCATACGATCGTCGAGATGATCGCCGAGGCGGCGGAGGTTTTAGTAGAGGTGGTGGCTATCGAGACACCCCACGCCGCGAAGGACCACCGAGTCGTTCACGTGAGTGGCGCGACATGCGCGATCGCCGTGACGCTCCTCGTCAAGATGCACCGCAAAAGGAAAAGCGTCGGTTTAAGCCACCGACTCCACCAAATTTAGATCCTAGCGCCCTCGAGGAGCCAATCCGACTCAACAAGTTTGTGGCCCGCTCTACACAGTATAGCCGCCGTGAATCAGATGACCTCGTAAAGCGCGGTCGCGTCACCGTAAATGGCGAAATCGTAAGTCCGGGCATGATGGTTCAGCCAGGCGATGTGGTACTCTTAGACGAGAAGCCACTCAACCGTAAGGACCACCTCGTCTACATCTTAATCAATAAGCCGAAAGCCGTGAAGCCTACGCTGGAGGCTACTCCTATTCCAGATGATGAGCAGCCAGGCGCTCCACAAACCTTAGCCGATGTGCTTCGATTTGCAGGAAGTGACCAGTTAAGTGCCATCGCTCCCTTGAAGGAAGATATGCTTGGACTTCAGCTGGTGAGTAATGATCCAAATCTTGCGGGACACTTTGAAAAGCAGGTGCCAAAAGAAACCTTCACTCTGATCCTCGCTGAGCCGGGAACGGAAGAAATGATTGCCAAGCTTGCACCAGAAGATGGTGAGGACAACGAAGGAATTCTCGTTGCAGAATTTGCCGATGACGAGTTCTCTCGTCTTTCGATCGTCGTTCGGGGAGGCTTCCCTACCAAAGCACTAAAAGCTGCTGGTATCATGTACGATCGCGTTGACCGTCTGCACTTTGCAGGCCTCACCAAAAAAGATCTTCCCCGAGGACATTGGCGCTTCCTCAACGAGAAAGAAGTGACTTGGGTGACGATGTTCCAGCAGTAGGACGTCTCATATAAACGATTCGGTTGCGCGTGCTTCAGCGCGCCCATCTAGTTTGCCTAGTCTCTACGATTCGGTTGCTCGTGTCCTGACGCGCTCATCTAGTCACGCCTCTTCTCAGCCAATCCACTACGATTCAACTCAGCACCCAGTTAGGTTAAAAGTCATCTCACGCATACATACGAATATTTGCAGCCGTTGATGAGGTCTACGCTAGTCAACAGCCTTTATACTATGTACCTGAATCAACTATGGGTGTTGCTTTTTGCAACGCTTCTCTTCCAATCCTGCATCCAACCTACGCAGCTCGCCTCTTCATTTCAAGAAGTTGACGTAGAAGAGCCAGCGACCATTATTGTGATGAGGCCAAATCCTTTAGGAACAGCCGTACGCAACCGAGTTTACCACAACGGCAAATTGATCGGCTTTACAGGCGTAAGAAGCTATCTAATTTGGGAGGTAGAACCAGGACTTCACTCTGTCGGGAGTAGTGGCGAGAATTACGACTTTGTTGAAGTAGGTATAGAGGCAGGCAAAACCTACTATTTCAAGCAAGCGCAGCGGCCAGGATTATGGAAACCTCGAATCGAACTCGTTGCCCTGAGCGAGGACCAAGCAATGAAAACAATCAACAAGCTAAAAATGGCCAAGCTCGTTGAGCGCTTACCTCGATCAGCCTATCAATCTAAAATCTGAGACGATTCGGTTGCTCGTGTCACGACACGCCACATCCAATTATGTATTTCTCATGCTAAGCATAACCTAGACACCTACCGCACTACCACTACCTGACAAGTCTCTCTCTTGCCATCTGCATAGCCGACCTCAACAAAATGAACTGCACCCAGAATGTCTCCCGGTAATTCAAGCACATGGATGTCTTGCTCCGCCACAGGGTAGTCTCGCAACACTTGTCCTTTCAAACTCAAGAGGCGTAGTGAAACGAGTTCGCGTTGGTGATCAACACCCAATAGTTGTACGTGCTGTCCAGTCGCTGGATTAGGGAATACGCGCAGTTCTGGAGCTTCTCCCACAGCAACGAGTGCTTCTTTGGAGTAGTGCCACATACCATGCTCGTCTTCCAAGCGAATTCGGTAACGAAGGACTTGCTGCGTTGCAGGCACATTGTTGTCGATCGAACTGAAGTAGGCCATCTCGGCTTCTTCACTTAGCCCCGGAATTTCACCAAGGTCATTCCAACCTAGTTCAAGATCGAAGCGCTCCACCACATAGTTCGTTGATCGAAAATCATTGTGAACGACCCAGTCGACCAGCACGCGATTTTCGAGTAAAGCGGCATCGAGTTCGACCGCGAATACTTCTTCAGTGCTTGAATCTTCTCCTGTCATTCGGACCACGAGTTCAGATTCACGATGTTCTGAGACCCACTCTGATCCAGGGAGTTGCTTGGCCGTTAGCGTTCCGAAGCCAGCTGTATAACTGGCAAGTACGAAATCTTTTTCTTGCGTGAAGTTGGAACCTCGGGCCTTGGCAACTACTAAGGAGCCGCGATATTCTGCTTCGCCTCCTACTGCGATATGTCCGTGATGCGCTTGCAGGTCGTCGCCGCGAAGCATGGTCTGCAGCACACCGTCTACGATCAAGTCTTGATCTACTGTCAGCTTGCCGTTGTTGATTAAGGTGGCACCTTCGTCCACATGAACATCTCCAGATAAGACAGTAATGGTAGACCCTTGGCCTACTGTCAACGTTGATCCCGGACCGATGTACAGACCGAGATGATCGCCTGACTGTGCCAGCAGGAGATTACTGGCGCAAAAAAGAAGTAAGGCACCAAGGCCTCTAGAAGAGTTTTTAAAAATGTGCATTGTTCATCGTCTAAGGAACCTATAAACTGGCAAAAGGCGTGCGGATGTCGCCGAAAATGACCCATTGGGGGGAGTCATTTTGGTTACACGTAGTCTTGGGCAGCCGAATGGTAAAAAAGGGCCGTTAAGTGGAAGAAATTGGTTCAATAATTCCGCTGATCTATTTCCACGTTGACGCATCGCCACCTATTTCAAAACCTAGCCAGCTGGCATCAGTCTCGAGTGTGGTGATCCCATCTTCGGTAAGTAAAACCTTCGCTGTTGCAAGCATGCTCTCATTCACGCGCCCATGCATTCCATTATCAGGTATTGGACTTATCAGGTCAACCCCAGGAGCGTGATGCGCAGTTATCGTTAGGGTTTTCCCCTTTCCTGCAGTTCTGCGGGACGTCCCGCGGGAAAACACCATATGTGCGCTATCGTTGTCTAGGTTTAGTTCGAATTTTGCACCATTGTAGGTTGTAAATGACAGAAACGTTCCTCGAAAGTAGAGGACGGCAATGAAGCCTCTGAAGGCTCCTGTTACCCATGGAACACGGCCAGCACTTACCATCAAGCAACAGGGTTCGGTTTCGGTTGCGAGGTGATTGGTTTGCAGCCAAACCCAACCCCGTGGAAAGGATTTACCCCAGTCCTTTTCGATATAGCCGATAGTGCTAGATGACAATTCTCGTTCTGGTTCCTTGTTTTGGCGTAAGCTTCCTTCTGCCTTATGATGAAGACTTACCACCCCATGTCGACACTCCATGCCTGGCACAAATGAAAAAGGACCCATGGCACCCGGACTCCACCATTTCCAAGGCCAGGTGATGTTTTGCGCTTGCGTCCCGTCAGGATTGCGGGGGCGAAAGCTGAGAGAAGCTTGTAAATCAGGTAGGTCTACAGTACATCCATCCTCGTGAAAATGAGATTTGCCGATCGTGAGGTCGAAGCCGGTTTTGGCGAAAGCAAAATCCTTCAAATCGAAACGATGGTATTCGAATGTTTTTTCGACTCCATCTAGCACCTGAATAAAGGCATGACCTTTTCCGTTAACGTCGTAGCTGATGCCTGGGATGAATGCCAGTGCAATTCCTTGTTCAGCATCTACAATTTTCACGTAATAGCCTTCGAAATAATTTTTTTGTTGACCAGCTCCTTGAAACCGCGAAGGGTGCCAAACGTTGCTGAGGTAGGCTTTCAGTGAACTCATAGAGGTGAAAGCTACTCATTTGAGGTGACCATAGTTGTGCATGCCGTCAAAAAGCGGCCTACTTTCCCGCCAGATTTCATTTTTCGCATATGCCTCAATCCTCCCAACCTAAGTCTGAAGCCGATCAGGTTTTCGAGGGGGAGCTCTTGCCGCATGTCAACGCTCTTTCTGCTTTTGCCTATCGTTTAGCGCAAGATGCGGATGATGCGGCCGACCTTGTCCAGATTACCTATATGAAGGCGTATCGGGCTATTGATGGGTATCAGCGTGGGTCTAATGCCAAGGCATGGTTGTTTAGGATTCTGAAAAATGCCTTCATTAATGAATGGCGGAAACGTCAAAATCAGCCAACGAAGGTTGATTATGAAGAGGTTTTCAACCTGCAAGAAGATGATTCGAGCAATGTGTCGGTGTATTTGGACCTGCGTCAAGAGCTGTTTGAGCACCTGCTCGATGATGAATTAACACTTGCTATTAATAGTTTGCCTGTGAATTTTCGCCTTGTCTTGTTACTTTGTGACATAGAAGGCTTCTCTTACGAAGAGATTGCTCGCATCACCGACGTCCCAATCGGCACCGTGCGTAGTCGTCTACACCGGGCACGAAACGTGCTTAAAGAGCGCCTTAGAGGTTACGCAGAGAAGAAAGGAATTTCTGATCGGCGCACCTCCTAAACTTCAGTCTCAGAAGTAACTGAAATACGAAGCGTACCCAACGCTGCATAAACACTACCAGAGAACCTGTCTAGAAAGGTTCTACGTCCCTTGGAGCATATCCTAATCTCCAAACCTGGACCTACTCGTAGGTTCGCAAAGACGTACTTGGTATGAAAAGCAATCAAAACCTTTCGGGATCTACCCGTCAACATAGCATTACTCAACGTGATGCCTCTCAACCGACTGCACCAAAAAGCGATAAGTCTCGCCTTGTAGTCGGGCCTTCCCTAATGGCTGCAATTAAGAA
>CALDUE010000034.1 GCA_937923485.1 uncultured Saprospiraceae bacterium | reverse complement strand
TTTCAATGAGAATTAGGGCGCGTCCAATATGTGCGTCTGGCTCCGCGGTCTCTGCTCCCTGCGGCATTGCGTAGCAATGTCTCTGCGATAAAATCCTCCCCGATGGCCAACGTCCTGTACTTGCATCTAGCATTGCGGCCTCTGCTCCCTTGCGCTGCGCCCCGCTCTGTGTTCTCTGTGCACTCAGTGGTTATTTTAATTCAGTTACTGAGCGATGACTTTTCGACAAGTTTGATTTTTGCATTAATTAACCGACGCGATAAATCGCAGTCTCCTCCGGGCAATCGCAGCTACGCGGCTCACCTTAGGGACGTGGACCTCGTGTTGCTTCGCGACTATTGTTTTCAATGAGAATTACGGCGCGTCCAATATGTGCGTCTGGCTCCGCGGTCTCTGCTCACTGCGGAATTGCGTAGCAATGTCTCTGCGATAAAATCCTCCCCGATGGCCAGCATCCTGTACTTGCATCTAGCATTGCGGCTTTGAACCCAATTGATGAAGTGCGTAGCACAAGTCAAGTTGCACGAACCCCGAATCACTTTTTGTGAGCACAGCGAACAAACAGTGCACGAATCTTGAACCTCTTTTTGCGAGCCTAGCGAGCAAATAGTATATGAACCCCGAACCTCCAACGACAACCCTTCTGGCATATCTACGTTTCCTTGTCTATGTCAGCAATGCTAAGTAATTCTCCTCTCCGCATCGGTGTAGTTTGTTATCCAACCTACGGCGGGTCGGGAGTGGTAGCTACCGAGCTGGGGCTAGGCATGGCACGACATGGACATGATGTGCATTTCATTAGCTATCGCCAGCCTGCGCGCTACAAAGGCTACAAAGCCAATGTCTATTACCATGAGGTGAGCAACGCAGATTACCCGCTGTTTGAGTTCACTCCCTACGATACGGCCCTTGCCTCAAAAATGGTGGAAGTTGTTCAGCGTGAAAAGCTCGACTTACTTCATGTACACTACGCGATACCCCACGCGACGGTCGCCTTCATGGCACGTGAAATTTTAAAAGCACGCGGAGTACACATTCCTTTCGTCACCACCCTCCACGGTACGGACATCACGCTTGTAGGGCAAAGCCCAAATTTTTCGCCCGTTGTTGAATTCGGTATCAACTCCTCAGATGGAGTTACTGCGGTAAGTGAAAGTCTCAAGCAAGACACTCTCAGCAACTTCAACATAAAAAATCAAATTGATGTCGTTCCAAACTTCATTGACCTAGAACGCTTCAAAAAGATTGATAAGCAACACTTTAAACTAGCAATTGCACCTGGTGGCGAGCGCATTCTAACCCACGTCTCGAATTTTCGAGCAGTAAAGCGTGTTGAAGATGTCGTCAAGATTTACAGTAAAATCTGCAAGCACATCCCTAGTAAGCTTTTACTCATTGGCGATGGTCCAGAACGTTACCGCGTGGAAGAACTGTCACGCTCGCTTGAGCTATGCGATGACGTCCTTTTCCTCGGAAAGCAAGACGCTATCGAAGAGCTCTTGGCAATCAGCGATGTGTTCCTTATGCCGAGTGAATCAGAAAGTTTTGGTCTAGCTGCCCTAGAAGCGATGGCGTGTCAAGTTCCTGTGGTCAGCTCCAATGCTGGCGGACTTCCAGAAGTAAACATTGACGGCGAAACGGGCTTCCTTTCAAAGATTGGAGATGTCGAGGACATGGCTGCGAATACGCTCAAAATCATCAGCGACGATAAAGTCTTACAAGGCTTTCGAGAACGTGCCTTTGCTCAAGCCAATCGCTTTGACATTGAGGTGGTGCTACCAAAGTATGAGGCGGTATACCGAAGAGTGTTGGAGGGAGTTAGCGAGACTGCAGTGTAAAACTGCAACAACGCGTCAAACGCTTAGATCAGTCCTAACCAGGCCTTCGCCCTCAGCACTCTATTCACACTACGATACACCTGCGCCTTATACGCAGGGTCGTTGGCCATCTCGTCCAAGATCATGCGCATGGTGAGTCGTTCGTCTACCGGCATGAGGATTACATCTGCACCGGCCTTGCTCGCCATTAATGGTGCCTGCTCTCCATATTTTGAAGCAGCCGCCATCATGTTTATCGCATCGGTAACTACGATTCCTTCGTAGCCCAATTTTTCGCGGACGAGATCGTGAGTCACGCGTCGACTCAGGCTTGCGGGTAAGCCTTCTGTATCGTATTCGTTGTTCTTTATCGTGATGTGGCCTACCATAAGTGACAGAGGGTCAGCTTCCGCCAAAACCTGCTCATAGACACCATACTCCGTCATTTCTCCATCGATGAAAACGGATCCTTTATGACTGTCCCCTTGCACCAAACCATGCCCAGGAAAGTGCTTGACGCAGGCGAGGATTCCATCGGCCTGCGTTTCGTTGACGTACATGATTGAACGCTCAGCCACGGTGGCTGCATCAAAACCAAAACTTCGATTCTTGATTGCCGCATTTTCAGTTCCCAAGTCTAGCACTGGAGCATAATTCCAGTTATATCCAAGATCAGCGATCAGAGAGTCAATCGTATGTACTGCATCCATAACATGGGCGTCATTCTTCATGTCAGCCGCCGGCATGACATCTGGCCCACCTACGATGCGTCGATACATTAGACTCGGTTCGGCATCAATGGCAAACCATAGCGGAACAGGTGCATATTGCGCTCCGACTGCACGGCTTTCAGCCACTTGATTGCGGTGATCTTCAAGTTCATTTGCTAGGTAAATCGAGCCGCCCACTACCCCCTCACGAATAAGCTCAGCAATGTCTTCCTGTGACTTCCCTAGCCTACCGCCTGTCGTCATGATCATCTGAGCTACGCGTTGAGAATCGGAAAGCATCTCAAAGGCGGCAGCGGCCTTGCGCGCATAGATCGAAGTATCACTCACATACACCTGCTCGAGCAAACGCGGTGGTGGAGGCACTTCCTTGACCATGGATTTGCCGGCGTCTTGGGCATTACACGCGGCAAAAAAGGCAAGTGCTGCAAATAGGAAGTAATGTTTCATGTGGTAGTGTTCAATGCGTTGTAAACGTACAATAGGCGTTGATATTGAATGGAAGACCTATCGAGAAGCTTCAAACTTCCTATTCCAACACTTGCAAAATTGAGCGGTAGCGACTTATTTGTTAGGCATATTCCAACCCAGAACATGCTTTAAAATTTCTAATGCAGGCCAGCAAGTTCTGCAATCACCTACGCGTGAGCGGAAAATCTGTCCTCATCCTACTGATGTTAGGTCTACGCAAAATTTTGCTACTGAGTACCAGTGCTGCCCAAGCTAAGTTAGGAGAGACTTCTTAGAATGTGACCTTGTTTAAGTTCCAAGGCCTTCGCTAGGTATCCAAGCACATGTCTTGGGTTTGCGTAAATTCACATAAGTATTAGCTAAAATTAGACATCAGATTATGGATGCTTTAGACCAAGAAATTTTTGACACTGAAGTACAACAATACTTCGAGGCAAGTAAGGATAAAAGGATCGCCAATTTCATCATTGACTACATCGTATATCTAAGCCTAACGTTTGTAACAGGTGCTTTCATAGGCATAGTTCTCGTTATGATTTTTGGCGATGATTTCTTCCTAACCGTTGACGAAGAATCTGTTTCAGCAAGGTTGATTGACTACGCTATCGGCGCACTGGTAATGTTTATTTACTACTCTGCTGTTGAGTATTATTCAAATGGCAAATCACTCGGAAAATTAATTACCAAAACCAGGGCTGTACAACGATCTGGAGAGGATATGACCTTCGGGATTGCTATAAAAAGAAGCGCATGCCGTCTCATACCGTTCAATCCTTTCAGTTTTTTAGGAGACCTTCGAAACGGTTGGCACGACTCTATTCCAAATACAAAGGTTATCGACGAGAAGCGACCTATTGTACAATACTCAAGGGGTAAAGAAGTCCAACCTGTTGAATATGACTTCTTAAAAAAGACCGAAAATCAGTAATTATTAATTACAACATATTTCGCTTGCTCAAAAAGCCTGCGCCACATCTTTTTGCAAATCCCGAACATCTTCAATCCCCAAACTCATACGTATGAGTTGGTCGGAAATTCCTTCTGCAGCTCGTCGCTCTGCGCTAATAGAGCCGTGGCTGGTGAGATAGGCGCTACACACACTGGTATCGACTCCACCAAGACTCATTGCGCTGGCGACAAGTTTGAGGTTTTGCTGAAAAGCGACTGGATCAATTCCCTGCGTCAACTCAAAACTCAGCATTCCTCCGAAACCGTGCATCTGCCGTTTTGCAAGTTCATGTTGGGGGTGGTTAGTGAGCCCAGGATAATTCACCTTGGCTACTTCTTCACGACCTTCCAACCATTCAGCCATGGCTTGGGCATTTTCAGTTTGTTGCCGAACGCGAAGGGCCAAAGTTTTTATCGAGCGTTCTAGCAGGGCTGCCGTTTGTGCTTCGCAGCTCCCCCCTAGATGTCGAGCTTTCGCCAAAACCTGTTCCATGTGCGCGCTGGAACCTACGGCAATACCCGCCGTAATGTCGCTGTGTCCACCAAGGTATTTGGTCGCACTGTGCAAGACGATGTCAATCCCTAGGAGATGTGGCGTTTGACTGATCGGACTAGCAAATGTATTGTCGATCATGCTGATAGCCCCATGCTTGCGACAGAGCGAAGCGACCGCTTCAATATCGACAAGATTGAGGAGTGGATTACTGGGTGTCTCGAGGTAAACCACCTTCGTGTTTTGGCGAAAGCCCGCTTCAAAATCAAGAACGCTTAGTCCCGCAGTATAACTCACATTTACACCAATAGCTTTGAGGTCATGTTCGGCAAAAGCGGTGGTTCCACCATAGAGTCCAGTTTGCATCAAGACATGATCACCAGGCTTGAGGTAAGCAAAAAGCGTAGTGGAGATGGCGGCCATTCCTGAGGCAAACAGCACGCCTGCTTCGGCACCTTCTAGTGAGGCGACCTTCGTTGCTACACGCTGTTGGTTTGGTGTATTGAAGTAGCGTGGGTAGTGGCGTTCATCCGTGTGTAGGTATCCATATGCCGTACTCGTCTGGATGGGTGCGACTGTCCCTTGGGTGGGTACGTCGGTGTGACTGCCTGCGTGGACGCAACGGGTAGCGAGGTGTTGGGGCATAAGAGAAAATCTTTAGGCCTGCTAAGGTAAATCTGCAGGCAGCTGCGTGTATAGATTCTTCTGACAAATGGCGCATAATCAGTGCTAAAATGTTCAAATATTTGAGTTAAATTCGTATTTGAAAATCGTATACGATGATTTTTTGCTTCATGTCTGAATCCAAACCTGCTGAAGATCAATCTATTGTAACCAGAGACGTTGCACGTGATTACATTCTCAAGTTTCTGATAAGTTCCGAGTACCTACTTCCTGGAGATCGGATGAATTTGCCCTTTTTCGCAAAACGACTCAATTGTTCGGTCACTCCAATACGTGAAGCATTCGCCCAATTGAGCCACAGCGGCTTAATAAAGGTTGTACCGAAGCGGGGTTTTCATATTGCCGCATTCGGCGAAAAGGAAGCACGTCAATTGCTACATGCTATCATTGGACTTGAGTCTCAAGCGATACGAGCAGCGGCGGCGGGCCAATTGAATCTAAGGTCTCTTGCAAACGCAAACGAGTCTATTCGAAATGCGAATACTCCAGCAGAACGCTTTTTCGCAGGGGTAGGCTTTCACCAAGAATTGGCTTCCTTCTTTGATGGAACACACCTTTCGAATTTACTTTTTGAGATGAAGGTGCGCCTGTACTTCTACATGAAAACGTACCTAAGTACTGATGAGCATACCCAGCAAATTGTTGGTACGCACCGGCGGATTATTCGGTGCCTAGAAAGTGGCGACCAAGAGGGCGCAATTTTGGCGTTGCGTCAAAAGTGGCTAGATGTGAAGTTGAGTTTTTGAAGGGGGCTGTGCTGCTGAGATTGGATGCTGGATACCAGATACTGTTGCGCAGTATTTGCTGCTGGCGCAGCGTGGGATGCTCGTGCTGCGCACGAGGGTCACCGTGCTGGGCGCGGGGGTCATCGTGCTGCGCACTCCTGCGGACCAGTGGTCGCGCAGGACCGGAGCTCGCTGGGGCGAGCTCAGCCTATACACACATTTTTCACGTTAGAGAAAAAGCGCATCGCTTCTTGTCCGCCTTCGCGTCCATAGCCGCTTTGATTCATGCCGCCAAAAGGAGTGCGCAGATCACGGTTGAGCCAGGTATTGATCCAGATGATGCCTGCATTCAAGCCAACACTTAAACGCATGCAACGCTTGATGTCTTTACTCCAAACTACTGCTGCAAGTCCGTATTGACAATCGTTGGCTAGGGCCAATGCTTCTTCTTCAGTATCGAAGGAATGGAGTGTGATTACGGGACCAAAAATCTCTTCTTGAAAACAGACGTGGTCTTGGCTAAGTCCTTCGATGATGGTTGGCGGGTAATAGTAGCCTTCGCTTGGCAATTCAGTGCCTCCAACGTGGATGGTTGCGCCATCTGCTTGTGCCTGTTCGACATAAGCAGCTACCTTTTCTCTGTGCGGACCGCTTACCAAGGGCCCCATTTTAGAATCCCCTTCTGGCGGACCTACAATGAGGGTTTTGGCGGAAGCTACTAGACGATCACGGAAGGACTCATAGATACTGCTATGGACATATATGCGACTGCCGCACAAGCAGATTTGACCTGAGTTTGCAAAGCTAGAGCGGACGGTTGTACGTATCGCTTCATCCATGTCTGCATCAGGAAAAACAAGGACAGGATTTTTACCACCAAGTTCGAGCGAGTACTTAATAAGACGCGGCGCGAGATTTTTTGCTATTCGCTTACCGGTTGAAGTGCCTCCTGTAAAACTGACCGCCTTAACAGCGGGATGATTAACGATCGCTTCGCCAGTAGGCAGGCCTGTGCCATGAACGATGTTGAGCACCCCTTTCGGAAAACTAATCTCATGTGCCACCTCGGCGAGTAAGTGAGCGGTCACTGGTGTAACCTCTGACGGTTTGGCTACTACCGTATTTCCAACCGCGAGGGCTGGAGCGATCTTCCACGTGAAAAGGTAGAGTGGTAAGTTCCAAGGTGAAATGCAGGCTACCGGTCCTAGCGGATGGCGCAAGGTATAGTTGACCGAACCACCGAGCGCACTATGACTTTCGCTCGCAAACTGTGTGGCTGCATCGGCAAAGAAGCGCAGATTGGTCATCGCTCGCGGGATGTCGACGGTACGACTTACGTGAAGTGGTTTGCCTGAATCACGGCTTTCAGCAGCAACAAATTCTTCGAAGCGAGCTTCTATACCATCGGCTAATTTGCGCATCCAATCACCACGCTGGGCAGCTGGTAAATTAGACCAAGCAGGAAAAGCTGCCTTAGCTGCACCGTAGGCCGCGTCGACTGTTTTAGCGGAAGCGATAGGGAGCTGTGCATAGACTTTCGCCTCGGCAGGATTGTAGATGGACAGTTGCTCGGCATTAGGCTCTACGAACCACTCACCGTTGATGTATGCTTGGATATTCACGTCGTGGGAAGGTAGCGAATGAGGCGATTTAACATCACATTCGTAACCTTGAATACCTGAAAACTGTAAATTGGACAGTGTTTGACTCTCTTATAGACAACCCAAAAACACTCAGACTATGAAAAGTACACCAACTCGGGGCTTAGCACTACTGTCGTTTTGCTTAGCCGCTACCCTACTTTGCGCGCAGACCGACGTTAATTTCGAACTAAAGTCGATGAGTCTCGGTCCTTACGAGGGCATGACCACTACCGTGGCAGGTGCTGACGAAAAGCTTGCGCAAAGCTGCTGGCGTGATCTTATGAAGCAGTATGGAGGAAAATGCAAAAAGTCCAAACCTGAGAAATTTAAAACGGAAGGCGTTTTCATTGACGGGATCGGAGGTGCTGATGGACTAAACGTCTATGCCATGTTTGAAGAGCAAGGTGAGGCGGTAAAAACTACGGTCTGGATGAGCGAACGAGGTAACTTCATCACCGATGCGGATTCAGACCGAGATGTGGAACGTTTTAAGGCACTGATGAGAGAGTATGGCCAAACCTTGTGCTCGGAGTCTATCCAGCAAGACCTCGACGCTGAGCAGAAAAGCATGGATAAAGTAGAGCGAGATCTAACTCAATTAGAACGTGCGCATCAAGGCTACCTCGACGATATCGAAAGAGCGAAAAAAGCTATCGAACAAGCTGAAATGCGCATTGAGAAAAACGAAGCGGCGCAGGAAGAGACGCGTCTCGAACTTGAAAAAGCTACGGATGCAGTGAAGGCTGTACAGGCCTTGTTGGCGGCTGGGAAGTGTTGATGGGTTTGAGATGTGGGACGTGGGATTTGGGATTTGGGACGTGGGATGTGAGACGTGGGACTGCTGATAGGGACGCAAAAAAATAGCGGCTTACGCTTTCCGAAGCGGGCTGGTTTTTTAGTGGGTACTCTGGATTTCGGATCTAGGATTTCGGACTGCTGATAGGGACGCAAAAAAATGGCGGCTTACGCTTTTAGAGGCGGGCTGGTTTTTTAGTGGGTACTCTGGATTTCGGATCTCGGAGAAAGTACAATGACCGTTTCGCTGCTAGATCACTGCGTTGCTAGACTAGACTTAAAAGTGACGAAGTCGATTTCTACGCGCTATAAATGCCTACGCGGATGAACTGGGCGTATCGACTCTGCGCACTCTGCAGCTCTGCGCAGACCGTAGGTCGCTCTGCGTTTAAACTCATCGCGGTTCTAATCCTTTCAGATACGTTTCAACAGGGCCTCGAATAGGATTTTCAGGGCTTCGAACAGATAAAATCTACTTCTCTACACGCTTCCCACTGAGAAATGACGTTTGGGTTAAAACGTTGATCGTTTTCCAAGATTCCTGTCAAGTATCTTGTGCAACCGTTCATCTGCTTTCGCCAAAACACTATGTCAGACAAACCCGCCCCTCGCATTGGATCTCCC
>CALDUE010000033.1 GCA_937923485.1 uncultured Saprospiraceae bacterium | reverse complement strand
CGAGTGCTATTTTGCTGACGTGGCAGGCCCCATCAGCCGTCTGGAGTTCGGCGCCTGGTTAATTGATCAGAAAAATTCCTTCTTAAATTTACGTAGTCGCGTAGAAGAAGAGGAAAAATTGAGTGTTGGCGAAAAAATCGTCCGCACAATCAGAAGCCGCAAGCTCGATCCTAAGAACGCTAACTACACCTCTGTCGTGGTGACAAGAGGCTTTATCGGTGAGGCGTTTCATGCGGGACGCGTGCATGAATTAGAGCGAGCGAAGAATGCCATCATGGCTTGGAAAGATGGGTTTAGAGGATCTATTGCGCTCACCGGCCAGCGATACTGTGGCAAGACGCATTTCGCGGAACTACTTGCTTCTCGCTTTTTTGAAGAAGCTACGTTGCACCTTAGTCCGAATAAGATGCTAGAGATCGGCGGTCGCAAACTCACGCTAGGGACAGACCTAGGAACTGCCCTCGACTTTGTAAAGAAGAACACGGTCAACAAGCAATACCTCATCCTCATCGACGATCTCGAACTTTGGTCAGACACTGAAGACGGACTTGCCGTCGATGCAGACGATCTTCGCGAGACGATGGATGAGGTTTCTGGAAGACTCTTTTTTATCGTAGCGATGGGCAATTGGACTTTCGCGAATCTTGACGGAGGACTAGGCCTAGCCTCGTCCTTTCAGCTTGAAATCAACCTTGATACAATGCCGCTCAAGGATTTTAAAAACACCGTCCTGATTCGTCATGCTGCAACGCATGTGAAGATGATTGACGCGAAGGGAGAACCCATTTCAGAGAGTGCATTGCGCGACCATGCCGAAGAAGTTTTTCGAGCAGCTAGAGGTAACGTAGGTGACGGATTACGGCGTTGGGCACAGTCTGTCGTTTGTGAAAGTTCTAATATCGTCAAGGTGCGTCCCACGCCTAACTATGCCCTACCAAACTTCCTCGATGTTTCGATAGGTTTGGTGCTCAGCGCGGTCAAAAAAGAACGCTATACTAGTGAGTACGAGCTACGCAAGCGTTTCGGCCCTGCCTTCGACAAACACTACCGACCAGTGGTACGAAGGCTCATCCGTTTGGACGTGTTGTTAAGACACCGAACCGGTACATTGAGTATCAATCCTGTAGTCAGCAACGAAGTCGGTCGCCTGCTGCAAAGGGACGGATACTTACAATCCAGCTATTCACAAAGTCCACTTACACTGATATGAGTTCATACATCTCGACAGGTGTCACATGGACACAATTTTGTTATACGTTGGTGGTTGTGGCTATTGTCTACGCCATTGCAAAGGTGTTCCAAAGACGACTCCAACGGGGTCTCTATTTACGCGAGGCTGATGGGACCGTGCGAAAGTTTATTCGCGTCTTCCTCATAATTTTAAGTCCATTAGCCCTGTTGTTGCTAGCGGCCATTTTTGTAGCGATCAAGCCCCTGGTAAATGGATTGATGTTGACCTTGCTTGTGCTCTTTGGCTTTCGGTATATCCGAGACTATGTGTCTGGCAAGATTCTTCTTTTCGATAGATCTATGCAGCACGGAAGGCCGATTCAGACCCACATGGGGAATGGCTCGATCTCGAATTTTGGCTTGACTGCGCTCTTCATCCAACGCGAAGACGGACGATCCAGAATCGGATACACAAGTCTATTGGAGCATGGATATACGGTGACAGGAAGTTCGGATAAAGGTTGCTATTTCAGGCTATCCATTTTGCCAGCTTTCGCCAAAACTGCAGATGAGACAGGTGAGTCAAAACCTATTCTTCAGCCTGATCAGCTTTCGCGAAAACTAACGCAATCGCTTGTTGACAATCCATACGTGAAACAGGATTTCAAGGTGAGTAAACACCTCAACGGTCCTGAAAACTGGTCTATCGAAGCTAGCGTAGGTCTGCACCGAGCGGAGCACTTAGATCATTTATTAGCACAGCTTTCAGAGGCTGGCTATCGCACAACAATACTCGCAGATTAATCCCCAATCATGGAAGAATTTGGATCCTATCCGCTGATTATTGCGGCCTCGCTTATCATCATTACATCGTTTCTGTTTAACGAAATTTCTAAGCGGACCAACATCCCTTCGGTACTGATGCTCATCGTATTGGGTGTGGTACTGAAGTTGGGATTCGCTGATAAGGTCGGCGACATTGATTTTACGTATCTCCTTGAGCTACTGGGCATTGTCGGGTTGATCATGATTGTGCTTGAGGCTGCGCTTGAGCTCAAGCTGTCGCGGGACCAGCTCGTCCCCATAGGTAAATCGATGCTTATTGCTGCTGCAGGTTTGATGCTTTCTGCGTGGGTTTGTAAAGAGATTTTGATGTATTTCTATGCAGATGCAGGCATGACTTCTGCGTCGGCGTGGCTGTACGCTACTCCACTCTCTATTCTATCGAGTGCGATCATCATTCCTAGTGTAGGCAGTCTGAGAAAGGACAAGAAAGAGTTTCACATCTACGAGAGTACGTTCTCTGACATCTTTGGCATCATCGTCTTCTACTTCCTCACGGGTCCATACGAAGCCCTAGAAAGTGGCGGCGAAGCACACGGCTTATTAGAGTACTCTGGCATCCTTTTACTTACGGTAATTCTTGCCTTAATTGGTAGCTACATCTTGGTCCTTGTCTTTCAAAAGCTCAAAAGCCATGTAAAGCTTTTCCTTTTGATTGCGGTATTGCTTCTAGAATATGCAATCGGTAAGACCTACCACCTGTCATCTCTGATCATCATTCTCATCTTC